>JAICQI010000051.1 GCA_025937955.1 Pyrinomonadaceae bacterium | reverse complement strand
CCCGCCATCGAGCGCTTCGCGGAGATCGGCGACTTCATTCATCAGCCGGTCAAGACCTATTCCAGCGGCATGTACGTGCGGTTGGCTTTTGCCGCCGCCATCAGCGTCACGCCACAAATACTGATCGTCGATGAAGCTCTCGCCGTGGGAGATGCCGTCTTTCAACATCGATGCATGCGTCGCATTCGCGAGCTGCAGGAAAGCGGTATGACGATTCTGCTGGTCTCGCACGATCCAAACGCGATACGTGCGCTGTGCTCGAGAGCCCTGCTGCTTCATGAAGGACGTATGGAGGCCCTGGGCAAACCGAACGACGTCCTCAACCGTTATCAAAAGCTGATCATGGCACGCGAAACTGCATATGAGGAGAACCAGTTGACGCCTGCCGCTGAGGTGACTAACGACGTCGAATTGGAAGATGCTCCACAACTCTCGTTCACGTATCGTCATGGAGACGGTCGTGCGGCAGTGACCGGAGTGTCGCTCGTAAACGCCACTGGTCAGCGCGTCGAGTTTGTCGAAACAGGCGAGGAGGTCATGGTCAGAGTTCGCATTCACTTTCGCGAACCGTTCGAGGCTCCTGTTTGCGGCTTTCTAATTCGCAACCGTCACGGCATTCACTTATACGGCACCAACACGGACTTACAACAGGTGACACTTGGACCAGCGCAGCGCGGTGAAACGATCGAAGTGAGCTTCAACTTTAGCTGCTGGCTCGCCCCTGACAGTTATTCGTTGACCGTTGGCGTCCATAGTCCGGACGGAGTCAGTTTTGATTGGCTTGATGGGGTTTTGTTTTTTCACGTGCTGAGTACGATGGCGATGGAAGGTGTGGCTAACCTTAACGCAACCGCGCGATTCCGGCGCCTGGGAGTGCGCGTGAGTTCTGTTTCTACAGAAGCTGTGAATGTCTAAGATTTACTTCGTGTTTGATTAAAGCCAGAAAAAAGGCGAAAAAGCACAAAAATAATAAGAGGAGGACCACCTTATCTTTTGTGCTTTTGTGCCTTTTTGTGACTACTTAGTGCCTTTTGATAGACCTCCCAGGTTGAGGCGGCTGTTCGTTCCCAGGAGAACTTCTTTGCGTGTTCGATGCCTGCCGACGAAAGAAGGTCGCGCGCGCGCGAGTCGTCGAGCAAGGCAGTGATGGCTTGGGCCAGTTCACCGGCATCCGCAGGGGAGACTAAACGGGCGGCAGTGCCGACGGTTTCCACGATACTTCCCACGTTGCTCGTTACTACCGGCGCGCCACATGCCATCGCCTCCAGTAGCGGAAGCCCAAACCCCTCGTAAAGCGACGGATAGACAAACACGCGACACGAAGAGTAAAGCGCGCGCAAGTCGTCGTCGGAAAGATGCCCTGTAAACAGAACTCGATCGCGTAACTCGCTTTTGTCCACATACGCGAGCAAGTCGTCCGAGAGCCAACCTTTCTCGCCGGCGATCACCAGTTGAATATTTGCGATCTGCTCAAACGCGCGCGCCAGTGTCAAGAGATTCTTGCGCGGCTCCACCGTGCCGACGAAGAGTATGAACTCAGGCTCGATTCCAAGTCGTCGACGAATAGGCTCCGTTTCCGACGAAGGCGCCGGATAGAAACAGGCACGCGCAGCTTCAGGGATTGCAAACACCTTGTCCTCACTCACTCCCAGATGTTCACAGACTTCGCGTTTCACAGTTTCCGACGGCGTGATGATCGCAGAGGCTTTGCGCGCCATCAGCGGCAACACTCGCCGTGCCCGTCGTACGAGGCGTTCTTCATGCGTCTCGGGGTAAAGCATTAACGAAAGATCGTGAATCGTGAGTACCGTCGGGCACGTCGTCCAATACGGCAGATCGAAATTGGTCCCATGGAAAAGAGCGAACGAAGCGCGACGACAGTAAAGCGGCAAACCAAGCGGCCACCAGTAGCGACGCTTGAGCCCGCGCGCGTGCGCATCTGTGAAGTGAAGGTTTGGAGCGGACTTCAATGGCGACGAAAATGGGCCAGGCGAGACGATCTCGAATTCATGTTCAGGCGCGAAGGCCGCCAGCGCTTGGGCCAATTCGAGAGTGTAGTGGCCTATCCCGCTCTTTTTCTCTCGTAACGGGACACCGTCGAGTCCAATACGCATGCTTCAGTCAATTAACTACTTGCGTATAAAAGATCAAGGCTGGACTTCGTTTGGAAGCCCAGCCTTGCAGCATGTAAACCAGTTGGAGATTGGTTAGAAGCGATTGATGTATTCAGGCGACTCGATGAACCCGCGAACGATTGTGTTCTCGAGGAAGTCTTTATCCGCCGTCAACTTAAACCGCTCGTTATGGAAGATGTAGCCGCACTGAGATGGATTCGGACTGCCGACGCATATTTCCGGATCGCGTCGCAGGTAGCCGAAGTATTCCATCGTGACGAAAGCCTGCTTATAAAACTTCTCGTCTACTTGAGGACTTTCAGCGACAGCTCGCAGGACCTGCGCGCGCGTTTTCTGGCCGCCATTCAAATCGCTGACCAGTTGCGCCTGGTTGGGCAGGGTCACGCCTGCGGTATCCACCAGCTTCTGCACGAAAGCTGAGTTGGAAAGACCACCATAGATGTTATTGACTTCGGTGCGCTGCAGCCAGGCAACAGATAACTCATCCTTCTTTTGATTCGTCAAAGCCGGATCATCATTTGGAGTCGAGATCGTCCCGAGGTCCGCCATGAACTCGGCATAGTGTGGCCGATCAATCTTTGCCGGATTGCTCAGCTCATCCACCGTTGCCGGTCTCTGTCCCAAAGAGACCATGTAAAGGTACATCACGTATGAACCTTTGCGTTGAAACTCAGGTGAGCGGAAGAAGTTGGCGGAAATCGCGCCTCTCGTGAACTTGATGCACTCGATGTCCGAAGGATGGCATCCGTTCAGAATATCCAGGTAGAACTGCAATCCAGTCGGCTCCGGAAAGCGCCGGAGAAAATCGATGTACTGTTGCTGAACGAAGAAATCATAATCAGCAATCGTGATCACGGTGTTGGTGCCGGGTCTTAACCGCAAAGGCTTAACCTTGATATCACCGTAAAACAACTCTGATGGGAGTCCGGGAGTTTCCGTGACAATTCTTAGTGTGGGCGGCGACTGGCTAAAAACCGTTCCGGCAATGAGGATTGTCAGGAAAAATGTTGCTACGAGCTTTTTCATGTTCCACTCCAAGTGTATATCGATTCTATATAAGGATGAGGCAAGGCGTGCCTTCTGGGCCGCTGACCAAAACTATACTTGCGCCGTAACGAGTATGTCAAACTGTTTTGTGCCTGCCTATGCTTGAAAACCGAGCGAAATGACCGAGTGTTTTCCTTTTGATGTTTTGCGTGAATTCCCGGTCTGAAAAATTTTACGGAGCCCTGATGCGAATGGTCCCCGGATTACTGGTCTGGCCTTGCGCCACCACCCTGATCGTCCAGGTACCCGGCGTTAAGTTGTTGGGAAGCCTGAAAATAACCTGGTGAAAACCAACAGCCATCGCCCGCACGTCTTCAGCGGCAAAATTATGATTGTTTCCCTGGCCGTCTGAAAGCTGGATGGCGACATTGGCCGCCGACTCATTTGGGGCCAGATTAGTCACGAACACCACCACGCGTGTGTTGGGATCAAAGCCCTTATTCAACAGGTTATCGGTGTTAATGACCGGGAACATGTCCCGCAGAAACAGCATCGCGTCCAGAGCCGCCGCCTGAGTAACTGTCGGACCACCCTCTTCCAGAATCAACTGCACAGCAGATGGGGTCGGCGTTGGTGTCGGTGTCGGCGTCGGTGTCGGTGTTGGCGTTGGAGTCGGCGTCGGTCCCGCAGCACGTGGTGTAAATGTAACCTCTGACGCGTTGGTCAAGTTGATTTTGAGATCTTCGCTCTCCGAGGTGTAACAGGGTTGCGCCGTGCCCGCTTTGGTACAGTCGCGAATGACGTAACCTTCCCGGTCGCCGCCGCTGATGCCGACTGTCGGATTTAGATTGAGGTTGCCGCTGCCATAGCGGGTCTTGATCGTTCCATCCGTGCGTAACTCGATTTCAAAGTTTACCGGGGCGCCGCCTGTGCACGCGGGCGGGTTGAGGCTGAAGTCTACAGCGCACGGTATCCCTTGCCAGCGGAAGATGAGTCCGTGCTGCCCATTCGGGTCGATCACGTAGACTCCGGAGTCTTCACGTACCGAGTTTCTCAGATCGAGATCATCCCAAAGGCCCGCAATCATCTTGTGCGGAGTTAATGCTAAAGGCGCGCTCGGCACATCATCCGCATCGCCAGCCGCAGCGCCACCCCGCACCGGCGGATCTGAAAAATAGAGAGCGCCGTTTGAAGAGATTATGACGGTGTGATAGGTCTCACCAAAGAACGGAAAGCTGAATCCCGTTGGAAACAGAAACTCAATGTATGCATCGTCAGCATTGAAGTTCTGCCGGTTGCTCGTATCCGTTGTAAGCGACGCTGCACTTCCAACTGACGGGATGTAGGGATCACCGACAGCCAACGGGATATTAATTGCCAGCGTAGCCGGCGTACCTTCATTTCCGGCGTTATCAAATTCGCGCAACCGGAGAGTTCCGTTCGGGTGTCCGAACGGTATGTTTACAGTCGTCGACTGTGATCCACCTGCGCTGACCGGAATCATTCCTTTCAGTGGAAACACCGCGCCTGAGATTCCGTCCGTGTACTCGAGTAAATAAAGTCTCGCCAGCCCGGTAGCTCCATCATCACCGGAAGCGGTCCAGCTCAGGTTGAGCGTTCGTCCAGTTTGTGACGAGATGTTAAAGCCGGTGACTGTTCCTGGCGCCGTGGTGTCGTTTTCAAGGAGCGATTGAAAACTATTACCTACATTCAGCCGTCGTCCTGTGAGAGAGTGGTCAATGAGCGCTGACGAAGAATCACCATTTAGCAGGAGCAGGTTCTTTACCTGTTGCACTGTCAGATTCGGGTTCTGGGCCCACAGCAAAGCGGCAGAGCCCGAGACGTGTGGGGCTGCCATGGATGTGCCACTAAACTTTGAGTATGTGTTGTCGGGAGTCGTGCTGAGAATACTCACGCCCGGCGCGCCCAGATCCACGGTAAGCGCGCCAAAATGGGAAAAATTGGCTATCTGATCCGCGCCGAATGTTGCTGCAACAGAAATCACGTTGGGACCGGTGAAATTTGCCGGGTACTGTGGAACCAGATCGTTATTGGGTATCAGCGTGTTGGGATCAGAGGTCGACGGATCGAAATTACCTGCGGCAGCGACGAAAAGTATTCCCGAATCGTTTAGTTTGTTAACTGCGTCGTCAAATAGATGCGAATACGGTCCTCCACCAAAGCTCGCATTGATAACACGAATGTTGGCGCCCTGAGTGCCGTTCGAAGATATCCACAAATCGCGCATCGCCTTGGCATAGGTGCAGGCGTCGAGCGCATCTTTGGATTCACCGAAAGTATCAACATCCAGGAATTTCAGTGACATCAGACTGACAGCCCAGTTGACACCCACCACGCCCTTGCCATTGTTTCCAACTGCGCCGATGGTTCCGGCCACGTGCGTTGCATGATCTTCAAGGGCCGAGCCACTGAATACATCGCCATTGCCGTCAAGAAAGTTATAACCGTGCACGTCGCCTGAAAATCCGGGAATTGAACCCGGCGACGGATTGCTCCAAATGTTAGCGGCCAGATCCTCGTGGGAGACGTCAATGCCCTGATCGAGTACGGCAACAACAACGCTGCGACTACCGGTTTGTGTATCCCAGGCACTCACGGCATTGATTGTCGACATGCTTTGTAGATCATTGCTGAAATCGTTCGGAAGCGCGGCAGCCTTGTAGAGATAGTTCGGTTCGGCATAAAGGACGTCCGGCTGTCGTTTAAGAGCGGCTACGGCCCGCAACGTCTGGTCGGCCGGAACACGCGCGAATCTTAATCCCTCAATGAGATTAGAAGCGGCGAATCTTTCGACCTGCATGGGTATGTTCAGACCTTCCCTGGTCATAACCCGGCTACTCCCCTGCCGGCTCTTCGCCACCGATTCAGTCCTGTAACGGACCAACACTTCGCCAGGTTTGTACTGAGCGCGAGGCCGCTTACCTTGCTTCGTTGTTTCCTGAGGATTTACTCGTGCGCCTGAGCGCGATGGAAAGATGACGCTCGCCAGCGCCAACAGACCCAAACAGAGTGAAATAACCAGAACCACGCGCAAGCGCGTCTTAATTAAAGCAGTTAAAAAAGGGGGCATGTAAGGCAATTCTCCTAAGGCGTCGGGCCAAATAAATTCTTCTCTGAGTACAGAGGATCAGCTTCCAATCCTGAAAGTCGCTGTATTGCTAAACAACCCTTGTGAAACCACCTTGATACGGCAAGTGCCAGCAGGTAAATTGCTGGGCAAGCGAAATGTGATCTGAGTGAAATCCTGGTTAGGCACCAGGCGCATGTCCTCCGCCTGGATGTCGTGCGAAATATTATTATTGTCGATTAGATTAATCACTATCGTAGACGCGGGCACATTCAGCAATCCCCTCTGGAAGATCGTTACTCTCGTATTGGGATCCGAAGGGTTCTTAAACACATTCGCGCTATTGATCACGAGGAACGGATCTCTGACCAGGAGAACTGAATCGACCGCCGACGCCTGGTCTGCGGCCGGTCCCAATGAATCCGTCAGGAGCTGAAGAGCGGCAGTGCAGCTGGCGGTTGTCCAGTTAAGCGTGATGGAACCGGTATCGCCGCCGGCGTCGTTATTGTTGAAGCCATCGACCGCAATCATGTACTGCGTGCCGGCAACCGCATTGAACGTTACCGAACTGGTCTTGTCTGTGTCGCTGACGTCGTCGTGCTGCCCAACGACAACAGTTGCGTCGACGGTGTCTCCGGTGTAGACACCCAGGACGGTATCGAACGTACTTCCGGCTGTAGAGACTGTAACGCTGCTGTTGCTTGGCGCCAGCCACCGATACCAAACGGATCGCGTGCCGCCACCGTTGTTCGACTGGCTCAGATGATTTCTTTCATTGGTTTCATGAGTGGCGCTGATGTTTGTGCCCGTCACAGTTCCCGAACAACCGGTAATGAATTGTGCTGAAGCAAAGTTGTCATTAGGGGGAGGAGAAGTAACAACATTTGAGAAGCCGAAGAGAAAAAGCGTATTAAGGTCCTGCTGTGTGATCGGTCTGCGAACTCCACCGGGAATCCGTGGGTCCATGATGCCGATGTAAATACCGCCGTTAAGATTCTGCTGTCTCCAATGACTTGATTGATTACCGTCCGAGTTATTCGGAAAAGGAGGATCGTCCGGTGGATTTGGACCGCTATCAGAAAGTCCCACCTCAGCCTGACCGGGAACAAAATAATATTGAGAATTAGTGGTTGGACCACCGATTGTCATGATACGTTGCGCGGTTGTGAAAGTGGCCGACGTGGTTCCGGATCGAAACCGGTATAAGTCCCACATCGCGGGAAGGGTCGAGCCACCTCCCGATCTCGAGCCGAAACCCAGCGCGTGTCCGATTTCATGCATTGCGACAGACTCAAAGTCGGTTCCAGAGGTCCCATCGCTCGGATCGAAATCATAGTTGACGAGTTGCGAATTGAAGCCGATTTTTGGCCCGTTGGGATCCCCGGATGGGGCGGTCGGATTTATTAAACCAAGCGCGCGGGCAATCGCGCCTGAAACGGCCATCAACGAGGTACTGCCGGTGCCGTTGTCAATGGGTAGGCTGTTGGCCGGCAGGGCATTGTAAACAGCAAGCTTGGCGGGTGTATCGGCTTTCGAGATAAGCGTGTTGCGGACTTGGTTATAGTTAACGTTAGTCAAAAACGGCGCACTGGTGGAACCCAGAACCCCGTCAGGCCAGGGTTCGCCAAAATTTGTGGGACCGTAGTCCACAGCGATAACGATCGTAACCGGCGTGCTGACGCGATTCTCCCAGGCGTCTGCTGCTCTTCTGAACGCTGCCTCCGCGGCCGGGTTGGCTCTAAGAGCTTCAGTGGCCTCCAAAATAATCTCCAGGTGCGCCGGCTCGGCCTGTGCACCGACTCTCGGTTTTGGGCTCTCGTCCGCGGAATTGATGGGGTGCAGATTGGCCGGCTTGATCTTGTCCAGTTCACGCGCTTGTTCCGGGGTCGCTACAGTACAAACCGTATCGCCGTCCTCCCCTTTATAAAGCACGAAGTGCTCATATTGAATCGGCGGATCGGCGGGCGCATTAGCGGAGACTGTAAAAGTGAGAGCGGGTAAAAAGACGATTACCAGCAGCGCCAGTGCAAGCATTCTCCGGCAGTTGTAGAAAGTTAAAAACTGAAAATTCATGTTTCTTGGAAGCGCCGCGTCAGTCGGGGAGGTAGTCGTCCTCTAAAATTACAAGCACGTCAGGTGCGTAAAATTCTCTTGAGGATGCCCAATTACTGGGCCAGGAAAAAAACTTTTGCGGGCGGTCACGGGAGCCGGCGCCGCCTCTGGTCGTAGCATAATAACTTCAGTGCGCATTATTCGTCCAGATTAAGAAGCCGCAGCCTACCGGCCACGCTGGCCGAATTGTTCGGTTCCGAAGCTGCCGATGCCGTTGAGTCTGAAGCCGAAGACCACGCGGTTCTCTTTTCGTAGGCCAACGTTAAAGCTCGAAAACTGCGTCGTCACCGCGCAGCAGTCCCAGGCATATCCGAGGGTCACGGTCGAACTGATGAGCGAGCTGTCCTCCCTTCCGGGCCGCTTCTGAAAGTCAAAAAAGAACGAGGCGCCGCCATACAAACCCTGCTCCGTTCGTCCGAGAAACACGGACGGGCTCCACTGCGAACCACGCACAGTGCCGGCTTCGAAACCTCGCGCATCGGCAAATCTCAACAGGTCTCCACCCAGCTCGATCGCACGCGTGTAATAAAAACTCTGAAAGATCTGAATGCTCGGTTTCGAGAGCCCAAACGTCGTCGCCATGGACCGTATCCCGCCGCCGTTAGTGTCGATGTCAGTTCTGAAATCGACGAAAAGATCCCTTCTCGGGCGGTAGCGTGTGTCGAGGTTGACTGGCGAAAAGCGCCTGGGAATACCGGCGTAAACAAATCCGGAAAGCGTGTTCAGCGGATAGAACTGGTTGCGCCGGTTCGTGACCAGCGCACCGCCAAAGAATGGATCGAAAAAGTATTTACCGCGAAGCGTGATTGTCAACGCCTCGTACGGCTGGCTCGAAAGCAAAGGCCGATTTGGATCGTCGCTTTCTTTCCGTGACACGTCGCTGACGTTTTCAGTCGAGCGGCGCGTGAAGAATCGATTCGCGATACCAAACTCAAACTCGTTCGTATCGGCAATCGCGTCGGTGTAGTCGAAGCGAATGATCCGATCGAAGTTGTTAATGCCCGAGATCTTGCGATAGATGACGTAAGGTTCGATCACGTGACGAAAAAAGAAGCGTCCGCCGCTGTGATGAAAGTCCCTCGCCAGCGCGGGCGGGCGCACGTCGAGTTCAAACTCGCCGTAACCCCTCGTGACGTTGCGACTCAGCACGTCGCGCGTGGTTGGGTCGAGCGAGTTGGAATAGAAAGTGACCCGCCCGGCGCCCGATGCAGTTATGTTCCAGCCGGCAAAACTCAACGGCAGCTCAAAACGCGGGTGGAGATCGAGTCGCTGCACGATCGACGGCGTGATTATCGGATTGCCGCCGACGTCGCTGACAAACTGCACCGCGTCTTCAATCGTCTCCTTGCGGCTCACGCCATCCGCCGCTCCATTGAAAGAAAAATACAGCGGCAGATTCTTGAAGAAACTGACGATGGCAGGTCGCTTGTCGATGCTGATGCTCGGCAACTGTCGAATACGAATACGCGCATTCGTTAAGGACGTGACCTGCGTGCGCGCCAGGAAGTTAAAGCTGTACTCGTCGTGATCCTTGTTTACAAAAACCTGCGACGTCTCTTCCGGAGAGATGGCTTGTTGGATGTTGTCGGAGAACACCTGCCGGAAAGCGAGATTGGAAGTGATGTTGACGTCGGCTACGGCGATGAAACCGTTTTTGAAATAGTGCACGCCATCGACGTAAAGACTCGAACCACCCTGATCGGGATTAGCTTCGCTGGCTTCTGGTCCAAAGATTCGATCCTTGACGGCGTAGAACCCGAAGTTGAAATACGAGCGCGAGTTGGCGCGCGTGCGCAGGTCGGCGCCGATACCGAGCCCGCGTTGCGTGTAGATGTCGTTGCGAAGAGTTATGTCGGCGGAGCGGCCAAGCGTTTGGTAGTAGGCAGTCGACAAACGCGCACCCTTGGCGCCCGAGCCACCAAACGTCGGCGTCAGAAAACCTGAAGCGCGATCGCGTGGCTTGATCGACACCGATGCGTACGGCAGATAAAAGACCGGAATATCTTTTACTTTAAGTTTAGGTGAATAGACGTACACGCGATCGCCCGTTTTGATACGCGTCTTGCTCGCGTGAAAACTCCACTTCGGAACGTCTTCGTCGCAAGCGGTGACCTGCACGTTCGTAGCGACGATCGTGTCGAGGCTGACTCTCTCGACGCGATCGGCGGTGAAATAGATACGTGTGCCGTCCTGTGTTTGGTTTGTAAAGCCGGTGGAGTTGACGAAGTAACCGGTCTTGGTGCGGTAGTTCCACTCACCGCGCGAGCCGGTGATGCGTTGCTGGTCTGCCTGATCGAAAACAACGCTGCCTTCCGCGACCACGCGATTCTCGGCTTCGTAAACAGTGACCTTGTCTGCTTGCAGGCGGTACGTGCCGATGCGGATGTCGACGTTGCCTTCGTAATGAGCGATGCGGGCGTCTTCAGGTCCTTCCGCGCTCTGCTTGTTGGAAGTGACATTGATCTCGTCCGTGGGTGTGGCGGTTACGCCATTCTGCGATGCCGGCCGGCGCGGCACTGGTTGATCCGTGTGGAGTGGATTGACGTTGGGAGTGTCGGTCATCGGATTGGCGACTTTCCGATCGACCGGATTTGTTTGCTGCGCAAATACAAACTGGCAGGCAAGGATTAGGATTGTGATTGCCAGTAGAAAACGAATCATAGGGGCGCGCGTGGATGCTAGCACGAATAGCGCTTTGTGATCATTGGTGAATTTTGTAGGGCGGCCCTCCGTGGCCGCCCCCGCGTGCGCTTTGAGATTTCAGCACTGGGGCGGCCACGGAGGGCCGCCCCTACAATGCATGCCGTCACGTCAAACACGTCTGGTATTATCCGCGCCGTGCCAACGCGCCAAAAGTTGATGATTGTTGCCGGTGAGCCGTCGGGGGATGCTCACGCGGCGGCACTCGTTAAAGCGTTGCGCGAACGCGGCGAGCTGGACTTCTTCGGCGCCACCGGTCCGTTGATGCGCGAAGCGGGTGTCGAGACGATCGTCAACTCTGACGAGCTCGCGATCATGGGCATCCTCGAAGTCAGTCGTGTCTTTTCAAAGTTCATCAGCGCTTTCCGAAAACTAAAAGCAGCAGCCATTCAAAGATCTCCGGATGCAGTCGTGCTCGTCGATTGGCCCGAGTTCAATCTCCGGCTCGCTTCCGCGCTGCACCGGCGCGGGTTGAAAGTGATCTACTACATCAGCCCGCAATTATGGGCCTGGCGCCCTGGTCGTGTCCGCAAGGTTGAGCGCGACGTCGATCTGTTGTTGTCAATTCTTCCGTTCGAAGTTGAATGGTATCAAGCGCACCACGTGGGCCACGTTAAATTCGTCGGCCATCCGCTGTCGGGCGAAGTGAAGGCGCGCTACGGGCGCGAAGAGTTTTGCCGGCGAAACGATCTGGATCCGTCGCGGCCCATCGTCTCGTTTCTGCCTGGCAGCCGAATAAAAGAGTTACAACGAATTCTGCCGCCCATGCTTGACGCGATCGTGTTGTTGCGACGCTCGCATCCGGAGATACAGCCGGTCGTTGTTGTCGCGCCGAGTCGAACGGTGGCAGAAGCCGCGGAGATCGTCTCGCAACACGCGTCTGGCTCCATCAAACTGATCGAGCAACAGACTCGCGAAGCGCTGGCCGCCTCTGACGCTGCAGCAATCGCCAGCGGTACTGCAACTCTCGAAGCCGCTTTGCTTGAAATACCGATGGTAGTTGTTTACAAGGAATCGGCAATCAACTGGCACACACTCGGGCGTCTGATTACCGTGCCGCACTATGGTTTGGTGAATTTGGTGGCGGGCAAAGAGCTTGCAAAGGAACTGATGCAGGACCAGTTGCTTGGTGAAAACCTCGCCAATGAACTTTTGAAGCTGCTTGAGTCCGAGACAAATGCGGGCGTGCGCGCCAGTTTGCGAAATGTCGCTCACAAACTCGGCGATCCCGGAGCCTCGCAGCGCGCCGCGGAAATGATCATTAAATTTTTAGCCGCGGATAATGCGGATTAAAATCCGGATTTAATCCGCGCCACCCGCGGCCAGCTTTTGTCGCAACTCCGCGATCTGTTCCTGAAGGCGCTTAAGCTCTTCGCGCATCTGCGGCAAGCGATTCAGGTGCGCGTTCATGCGCTTGTATTGATCCAGCGGCTGGACGGGGATTCCCCACCACACGCCCGGCCGCACAATCTTTCCCGGCAATATTCCCGCTTTCGATCCGATGATCGCGCCCTTCTGCACCCTGGTGTGATCTCCGAAGCCGACCTGACCGCCAATTACCGCATCGTCCTCGATCACCACGCTGCCGCTGATTCCCGTTTGCGCCGCGATTACCACACGCTCGCCGATGTCACAGTTGTGGCCCACGTGGACCATGTTATCGAGCTTCGTGCCGCGACCGATCCGCGTGCGGCCCAGTGCCGCGCGATCAACGCACGTGTGCGCACCGATCTCGACATCGTCTTCGATCACAACTGTCCCGACCTGCGGAAACTTCTGGTACCCGAGATCGTGACGCACGTAACCAAAACCATCCGCACCGAGACAAACTCCGGCGTGTAGTATCACGCGATTCCCCACTGACACTCCGTCATACAAAACAACATTCGGATGAAGCACGCAGTCGTCGCCCACCGTCACATCATCACCCAGCACCACACCCGCTTCGAGTCTCGTGTAAGCGCCGACGTGCGTGTGCTCACCAATCGAAACATTTGGACCAACATAAGCCGTCAGCGCGATGTCGGCAGTTTCAGCAACAACTGCTGTCGGATGAAACGCAGGCTCCCGACGAGTTGGCGCGTGCAGCGTCGCCCCAATGATTGAGAACGCAAGCTTCGGATTAGCAACTTCGATCAGCGTGCGGTTCGGCAACTGCTCTTCAAGGCCGTTGCGCACAATTAAGCACGACGCCTGACTCTCCGCCGCCGCGGCAAACAACTTCTCATTCTCGACGTACGCAATCTCGCCCTCACGCGCGTGCTCCAGGTCCGCGATCCGCTCGACCTGCGTTTCGCCGTCACCAACCACGCGGCCATTCACGATCTCGGCGAGCTCTTCGACTCTCATTTTCATGCTCTTACAAATCCGCGCTTCGAGTCACGAATAAAACTCACAAGGTGCGCGACGTGTTCGTCTTCAACCTGGCCCAACTCCTGCAAAACTTCCTCGACCGGCGTAGCGGATCTAAACAACTTCTTGTACGCCTCTTTTAATGCGCGCCGTGCGTCTTCGGAAAACCCCGAGCGCCGCAACCCGACACTATTCACGCCCCGCACGCGCGCTGGATTGCCGTCAGTGATAAAGAACGGTAGCACATCCTGCACGATCTTCGACTTCCCGCCAATCATCGCGTAACGGCCCATCCGCACAAACTGGTGCGCGCCCACATTATTGGAAAGAAAGACGTGATCCTCGATCGTGATGTGGCCCGCCAGCGCGACCTCGTTGGCGAAGATGTTGTCGTCGCCGATAGCGCAGTTATGGGCCACGTGAACGCCAACCATAAAAAAGTTGCGCGAGCCGATGCGCGTTGTTTCTCCTGCGCCGTTGGCCCGGTGAAAGGTGCAGAACTCGCGGATCAGATTATCGTCGCCAATCTCGAGATAACTATTTTCACCCTTGAACTTTACGTCCTGCGGCTCGCCACCGATCACGGCGTGCTCGAAAATTCGGTTTCGTGCGCCAAGGCGGGTAAATCGCTTGATAACAGCGTAGGCCCCGATCTCGCAATCTGGGCCGATTTCCACGTTATCTTCGATTATGGCTGTGGGG
>JAICQI010000066.1 GCA_025937955.1 Pyrinomonadaceae bacterium | reverse complement strand
GCTTAATTAGCAGTTTTCGGTTCCGCCGCAGGTCGTTCAATCAACAACGGCACTGCCATAGTCTCACTCTGTTTGCCAGTAGCTTTCGGTGCTTCAACTCTCGACGTCAACACGCGTCTGATTTTTTTGGGAAGCAGTCGCGCCGCGATCAGTGCAGTAGCTCCGATTAACTCGACCACGTCGCCGCCACCGCGCCAGTGTTCGCGCACGACGCGCGAATCCGTAACGCTCATCAGACGCAGCAGCGTCAACGCGATCAGGTAAGCATCGTCAACCTGCCCGACAAACGGCAGCATGTCCGGAATGAAGTCGAACGGCATGAACGCATAGACGATCGCACCCGCAACCAGCAGCCGCTCCTTCGCAGGCACGCGTTGATCGACCATCAGTCGCGCACTCAGCAAAAGTAGGTTCGGGATGACCATCAACAGGTTCGTCATCCGGCTCCGCAGGTTAAGTTCTGACATGCGAGGATTATACAGATCTGTGCTGATCCGTGTAATCTGTGGCAACATTATCGTCCATGGACATCCTCGAGCGAATTCGACAGCGGGCCGCGTCAAGGCCGCAACACATCGTCCTGCCCGAAGGTAACGATCCGCGCACGGTCGCCGCCGCTGCCGATGCGACCAGCCGCCGCATCGCCCGCATTACGCTGCTGGGCGACGATGAAAAGATCCGCGCGACCGCGAGAGACAATCGCCTCGATCTTGGTGGCGTCGCGATTATCAATCACCAGCGCGCCAATGATTTCGACAAGATGGTTTCGCTCTTTCACGAGCTGCGGCGTGCGAAGGGTCTTATGGCTGACGAAGCGCGCACGCTCGTGTCGGATCCTTTGTACTACGGCAACCTGATGGTCCGATCGGGTCTGGCGGATGGCTCGGTCGCAGGCGCTACCAATACGACCAGTCACACCGTGCGTGCAGCACTTCATTGCATTGGCGTCAAATCAGGATATAAGTTGGTTTCGAGTTTCTTTTTGATGTCGTTGCGCAACAGTGAATTCGGACACGATGGCGCGATGATCTATGCCGATTGTGGCGTGGTGATCGAACCGAGCGCGGTCGAGTTGGCGGAAATTGCTTTGGCTGCGGCGGATTCGTGTCGCGCATTGCTCGGCGCGGAGCCTCGCGTTGCATTGTTATCATTTTCGACGAAGGGAAGCGCGAAACATCGATTGATCGATAAAGTCGTTGAAGCGACGCGCACCGTGAAAGCGCGTGCGCCTGAGTTGCAGATCGATGGCGAGCTTCAGGCCGATGCGGCATTGATTCCCGGCGTCGCGCAATCAAAAGCGCCCGGCTCGCCGGTCGCGGGACGTGCAAACGTGCTGATCTTTCCCGACCTGCAGGCAGGAAATATCGCGTATAAGTTGACGGAGCGATTGGCGGGCGCGACCGCAATCGGGCCGATTTTGCAGGGTCTGGACAAGCCGGCAAACGATCTTTCGCGAGGCTGCACCGCTAACGACATTGTCGATGCCATCGCGATTACCGCCGTCCAGGCCCAGGCGCGAAAACAAGCTTGAGGCAACGCGGGATTCTCGGGGGCATCCAACAGCCGAATCTTAAAAATGTCCCGGCTTAGACGCACAATTGGGCTTCTGCTGATCGCAGCGCTTTTCGCAGCCGGCGCCACCCGTAGCTCGAGTCAGGAACCCGCCAAGCCGCAAGCTTCTCCAAAACCATCGCCAACTCCCGAAAAAGAACAGGACTCCGTCAAAGTTTTTACTGAGGAAGTCCGGCTTCCAGTCGTGGCGCTCGACTCTTACGGACATTACGATCCCACACTCGAGCTCGACGACATCCTCGTGCTCGAAGACGGCGTCGCGCAACAACTCCGCAGCGTCCGGCACGTTCAGGCAAACGTTCTCTTCGTGCTCGACACCGGTGGCGAAATCAGCGGGATGGGCGGTATGTCAAAAAGCACGAGCCTGACGCGCGCCGTCGCATCGCAGTTAGTTTCGAGGCTTCAGGAAGGCGCTACGATCGCAGTCATGCAGTCGGGTAATTCGACTGAGATGTTACAGTCCTGGACCATTGACAAAGCGGCGGTCCTTCGCACGTTGAAAACCAAGCTCATCTCCGCCAAGCGTTCCCGGATCTCCGAAACGGTCGCAAACGCCAGCATGCAACTGAGAGAACGCCCGGAAGGAAGCCGTCACGTCGTGATGATCACTGACGGCGTCGACTCACCCGGCGGCAAGATCGATCGCGCGGAAGCAATGAAGAGACTGATCGCCGCGCGCGCCACAGTCCACATCATCAGCTACACCGAATTTGTGCAACAGAAGCGAGATAACAAGACTTCTTCAATCGGGACCGGTCAGCGTCCGACCAGCTCCGATCCCATCACGGCGACAGATCCGACTCTGCCTCCCGGCACTACTCGTTCGCCGTCATTCGGTATCAGCATTCGATTCGATCCGGCGATGCGCAAGCAGCGTAAAGCTTACGAAGCTGAAGTGAAAAAGAGTCAGCAGGCTTTGAAGAACGTCGCGGAAGAAACTGGCGGGAAATGGCTGCTACCACTAAATAGCGAAGAGATGTTGGCCCAGGCAAACGAAGTCGCGCGCGCCATCGGTGCCGAATACGTCGTCACCTATCGCCCGAAGCGCCCGCTCGCGGAAGCCACGCCCGGCGAGTATCGCCGCATTGAAGTGGCGTCACGCCGAGTCGGCCTCAGCCTCCACGCACGCCGCGGCTACGTCGTGCCGCAAGAAGGCACAAAAAATTAACTAGCCACAAAAAGGCACAAAAGGCAGAAAATTTTTCGGCAAGAAAGGCGCCCAATCTCACTTGGATTGGACGTCTCTCAATGAGTTACCTTTATGTGGTTTTTGTGCCTTTTTGTGGCTAAAACTTCTGACTAACTGACAGCGACTTCGAGTGGTGATTCCACTTGTGGCACCAGTTGGCGGACGTCAAACTGATCCGGCTTCGGCATCAGCGACTGCCGGTGCAACTCTTCCCAATCTTCTTTCGGCACACGATGAAAAGCCTGGACCACTTTCGGATCGAACTGCCGCCCCGCCCAGTCGTCAAGCTCCTGCGCTGCTGCTTCATACGGCTTGCCGCGACGATAAACGCGGTCGCTCGTGATCGCGTCAAACGCATCGGCCACTGCAAAGATGCGCGCGCAGATGTCGATCTCTTCGTTGCGTAAACCGAGCGGATAGCCCGTCCCATCCCACTTCTCATGATGCTGCGCCACGACTCGCGCCGCGCCTTGCAAAAACTCGATGCCGCGCAGGATCTGCTGCCCGTGCTGCGGATGCTCGCGCATGCGCACCCATTCTTCGTCCGTGAGCTTCGCCGGCTTGCGCAGGATCGAATCCGGCACGCCGATCTTGCCGATGTCGTGCAACAATGATCCAAACTCCAACGACTTCATCTCTTCGCTGCTCAATCCGTACTCACGTCCCAGTCTCAAACTGTAACTGACCACACGTTCAGAATGTCCGTGCGTTTCCGAGTCTCTCGTTTCGAGCGCCGCAGTCAACGCTTTGAGCGTCGAGCGATACGCGGCTTCCAAAGAGTTCAACGCCCGATCGAGCTCGGCGGTGCGTTGTTCGACTAATTCTTCGAGGTGGTTTTCATAACGCTGCTTCGCGACGACCAGATCGTGATGCTCGAGCGCGCGTTTGACGACGGCTTCGACCTGCCGCAGGTCGAACGGCTTCATCAGATAATCGAACGCTCCGAGACGCAGCGCTCCGATCGCACTCTCAACAGTCTGCATGCCGCTGATCATCACCACGACAGTGTCAGGCGCGAGCTCTTTGACGTGCGGAATCATCTCGAGACCGCTCATGCCCGGCATCGTGATGTCGCTGATTACCAGGTGAAACTCGTCTTCACGCAAGCGTGTGAGCGCCTCTTCGGCGGAACCGGCCCGGGAACAGTCGTAATCTGCGCTGAGCAGGTCAGCCAGGATCTCCGTAATCTCGGCTTCGTCGTCAACTATGAGTATGCGGGGCGACACAGGTGTCGGCATTGGGTTTCTCCTGAAACGGACAGGGACATGGCGGCAAGAAAAATTTAGTAGAGCTCGACTCGTGAGTTTTGCGGGAAAGAGGTGCAATACACCTCGCCACGTACGCGGCTCACGCATTTTAGCCGACTTGGTCCATGCGTGGCAAACATGTTTTTACGTCTCGGGTAAACTAATGTGACACAACAGGTTAGCTATGGATCATTTAACGTGGATTTGAGACTTTGTCCCAACATGTGATTAAAACGCGAAGTGGCGGGCGGGTGTTGCGCTCTATACGAAAGCGCCTTATTATGTGCATCCCTTCGCGCCGGAGTGGCGAAATTGGTATACGCACCAGACTCAAAATCTGGCGAGGTTCACTCCTCATGTCGGTTCGAGTCCGACCTCCGGCACCAATCCTATATTTCGCGTTGTAACCAACTGTCGATAGCGCCGGCAAACATCTGCGGCGCATGGGCTGCTTCACGCAGGTACATCGACGGCTCGATCAATTCCAACTCCACCACCGCAAATTCGCCCTCGCCTGTGCGTACAAAATCGATTCGCGCGTAAAGAGGTGTCGGTGAAATGTACTGCATGATTCTGTCGCCTGTTGCCAACAAATCGGCCGTTGGTTTCGTCGCCTGGATTATGCCGCCGTGCTCTTCCTGAACTCGGAAGTCGCCTGTTTTGGGAGTTTTTAGAATGGTGTGGCTGTATTCGCCGTTGAAGTAGAACAAAGAGAATTCTCCTTCTTCCACTATCCCGCGCATGAACGGCTGAACCATGTAGGGACGTGTCTTGAAAACCCCCAACCTCTCAGCAGCTTCATCGCCGCACTTCAGCCGGAAGGCGTGCTGTGCATTTGCACCGACGGTCGGCTTGACGACGATCTCGTCCGTCTGTAACTGTTCAAACCACGCCTGAATTTGCCGGCTATCGATTCCGTTATTGCTCCAGATCGTCGGAACGATTTTTCCGCCCCGCTTTTCTATGTCCTGGAGATAAATCTTCTTATCAGCATTCCATTTCACGATCTCCAGCGGATTCGCCAAACGGGTCTGCGTTTCAATGTCGTGCAAAACGCTCAGGAACTCAGGTAGATGATGCTGATAATCCCACGTCGTGCGGATAACCACGCCATCATAGTTTCGCCACTCGACCGCAGCTTGCCACGGCACAAACTCGGCGACGTGCCCCAGTCGCCGCAGGGGCTCAACCACTAACTCATCGTCGGCCACAAAATCACTCAGATCCTCGATCGAAAGCAGAGCTATCCTCATAGACACCAGCGATTTTTTCAGAATTAGAGAAGTTAATAAAGAACCCGGAAACAAATCACCTGTTTTCTCTCATTACACATAGAAGTTGGCCCACCAGCCTCCAATTTTCCACTGAACTACCCACTTAGGGTGGCTCGGTTGCCGCTGTTTTAAGAAACGGCTGAATTATCGGAGCTTGCCCCCCGCAATCACTCTTCCAATCCAGCCTCATATCCACCCTTGTAAGGAGAACCTATGGCTAAAGATAAAGATAAAGATAAAGATCCGAAAAAGACCCCCTCTGAAAAGGAGCCCGCCGTCGCAGTTACTCCTCCGATAGCAGTGCCCAAAGAGCGCATGGAGTTTAAGAAACTGTTGCTTAGCAATCCAAACTTTTTCGGTACCTTCCCGGACCTGGGAACGGTCGTGAAGCCCCTGAAGGGCGACACTACTTTCGAGCAACTCACTTGTCTGGGTCTCTATCCCGGCGGCTTTGGCGCCGGCAAGCTCGAAGCTGTTCTCAACATCAAACAACATTCCGGTTACGGCACTGATGCGTGCGGTAACGGCACCACTGAGTATGTGCGATTCTTCGTGGAAGATTCCGGAGGATGGCAGGATCTCGGCCTCGCTTCTGTTCAGGTTTACAACCTCGACGGTCCGCTGCCTGTGAGTTACGCGGTCCAGGTTGATTTCAAACGACCACGCAAGTGGTGCACGTTCGAGAACATTGTAAATGTGCGCGCGATTCTCTCGTGGGAACTCGAACCTACGGCCGGAGATCCTGATTTCACACCCATCTGGGGCAATGTCCTGAATGCCCGCGTCCAGGTCGCAAAACGATTCCTGTTCGAAATTCCTTTGAAGGAATTGGTTGCAGAGAAGTTCTTCACGGTTGAATCAGCAGCCCTTGCGGATCTAGACCTCGATAAACCGTTACCGGCCAAGGAACCGACTGAGATGACTTTCGCTCAGTTGAAAACTATGTACGCTGATGCAAAGGTGCCGGCGCATCGTTTCGGTTTTAAAGACGCTCTCAAACTGCAGCGTGGCTCGCTGGGTAAAGCCCTGACTCAAGCCACTACCCGTGCGAAAGCGGCCAAACTTGAGGCGAAAGTAACCTCAGCCGCCTTGCTTGCCGGTGTAGATCTGGCCGGAATCCTGGATCAGCTTGTCATACTCCAGGGCGATACCACTTACGAACAACTGACTTGCGCCGGCTACAACCCGCAGACCCGCACGCTCGAAGGCGTCATTCAAGTGAAACAGAGCAGTGGGTTTTCCGGTAACTTGTGCTCGGCCGGAAGCACAGAATACGTAAGCTTCTTTGCGTTCTTCGGTGGAGCATGGCAGCCGCTGGGCACAGCGACGGTTAAAGTCTACGACTTGACAGGTGTGGATCCGGCGCATCCTGTAAGTTATGCCGTGTTCCGAATTTCGAATGTCACAGAAATTCCGTGTCACGAGCTAACCGGCATTCCCTTGCGAGCCATCTTGTCGTGGCAAGAGGAACCCACCGGCCCGAACTTCATCCCCACCTGGGGAAACGTTCTCAACACACATATTCAACCGCAGATTCTGATCGGTACTGGTCTCGAACAGATGCGGTTAATGCGTATCGGCAGGGTTTCGATCATCGGTATCAACAACGCCACCGGTCTCGCGAATCCGACCGGCGTGGCCGGCGACTGTTCAGGTGATGACAGTCCATTCGGTGGCTCACCTACTGTTACCGGTGACTTCATACCGAGAGTCGACGTGTTTAATCATGTCACTGGAGCAGTGTTGTTCGGCGGCAGGCCGATCATCTATCAGGCATGGATTATCCCGGCTGTTGGAGCTCCGTTCCAGCTCACCAATGATTTTGGAATTCAGCTCTACCCGCCACTGGGTCCTGTGGGTGGCGTGTTCCACAATCAGCAGGCCACACCTCCACCCGCGCCCGTGGTCGGAGGTTTCCCGGGAGATGTCTACTACACTTACATGGAGTCAGATCTACAGGCGGTCGAACCACGCACGTTGGCGGTGTTCCATGCCGGTGGCTTGCCGGAGGGCGACTACACCATTGAGATTCGCGGCTTCAAGTTTTTTGCGGGTAACTACGTGCCAATCGCGCCCCAAAGCAAGATGATTCACGTTTACAATGGCTTCCCGCATGTCGAACTGACAGCCGACGGTACTCCATTCAACATACAACGACCGCAAGTGGCCATCTCGCTTCTGCCACCAGCAACAGACTGCGGTGACATAGTGGTGGGAGACACGATCAGCGGAGAATACAGCGTGACGGATCTCTTCTTTGGCAGCGTTTCAATTCGAATGCTTCCAATCACTGTTGGAGGTATCCCACAACCAATAAACCCGGTGGTCTTGTCGAACGCCACCGTCCCTGGCGGCAACTCTGTCGTTTATGACGGAACAAACACCAACGGAACTTTCGGGACGTTCACTTTGAGCACGGCTGGTCTAACACCGTGCGGGTATACCATTCTGCTCCAGGCTTCGGACCGGGCACTGGTCAGCGACTCGTGCAGCGGTCACTACAATGAGTTAGGGGTAGGCTTCTGCTTGCGTGCAGAAGACGAGTAAAGAGTGCAGTTCCTGGGGCGGCCACCTAGGGCCGCCCCTACAAAAACGTCCGCATTCACGGTCTTTGCTCGTGTTTTGCAGGGGTGGCCCTCCGTGGCCACCCCTATTCAAATTAACCGCATCCGCGTCAGAATGCGGCGGCCTATCGGTTAAGTTGACCATTCTCACCGTCTCACCACGGGCACTTTCCTAATTACAAACACTGGCACACGAATGGCTTTGAGCGTTGCGGGGACAGACGCTCCGCCCAGACTTTGACAAGACCTACAGCTCCCCAGGTCAACTTCACGAGCAATGTTTCTCGACAGCAACTCTTTCATCTCCCGCGCCACCCGGCATCTTTTGCTCCTCCCTACAGTTGTGATTCCAAGCGCACTCGGGTTCTGCTTCATCGTTCCCCAGCTCTTTGGAGGAAACCTCACCGCGTTTGTTCTGATACTTTTTGTTTCTCAAATACTCGTCAGCGTAATCGTTTGGAAAACCTGGAAAGGCACACAGTTACAACTCGCGTGCGTGAGACACGAACTATCAAGCCTGCAAGGTATCGTCGACGTTTCGCGCGACGCGATCATCGGCGTCACGCCTGAAGGCATCATCATGAGTTGGAACCGCGGCGCGCGCGGTATCTATGGCTACACCTCGAAGGAAGCACTCGGCGCGCCGATCTCCATGTTGTTCGATCACCGCCGCGGCCAGGAAGCCACTGTTTTATTCGAGAAGGTTGCGCGCGGCGAGAACGTCACGCAGCACGAGATCATCCACCTCAAAAAAGGCCGCACTCCGATCGACGTCTCGCTCACGATTTGTCCGATTGTAGAAGACAAAGCCATCACCGGTGCTTCGGTAGTCGCACGCGACATCACCGAGCGCAAACGGGCCGCGGGCTCGCTGGCCCAACAGGCCGCCGCGATGAAGGCGTCGCTGGACGGCATGGCTATCTTCGATCACTCGGGCGTCTGTATTTACCTGAACGACGCTTACGCGAAGATTTTTGGTTACACCGATCCCGAGAGTTTGATCGGCGGGAGCTGGGAGATGTTTTACTTCGACGAGGAGTTAACACGTCTCAAAGAACAGATTATGCCCGCCGTCTGGCGCGATGGTTCGTGGCGCGGCGAGGCGATGGGGTTAAAACTCAGCGGCAACACGTTGCCACTGGAAATCTCTATCTCGAGCGTTGATGGCGGCGGACTGGTGCAGATCGTTCGCGATATCACCGAGCGCAAAAAGCTCGAGGAAACACTGCGCAACAGTTCACTCAAAGACGATCTGACCGGCCTGTTCAATCGTCGCGGCCTGCTCAAACAAGCAGCACCTTATTTCGACTTCGCTCGCCGCCAGAAAGAAAACCTGCTGCTGCTCTTCATCGACCTCGATGGCATGAAGCGCATCAACGACGAGTTTGGTCACAACGAAGGCGACAACGCTCTCATCAACACCGCTGAAATTCTCAATCGCAGCTTCAGAAGCTCCGACATCATCGCGCGGCTTGGCGGCGACGAGTTTACGGTGCTCGTCACCGATCTGAACGCGAGCAAAGAAGACGCGATCGCCAGGCTCAACGAAAACCTGAAAGCTTACAACGCCAGCGAAACACGCGGGCATAAACTCGCTTTCAGTATCGGAGTAGCGACGCTCGAACCGGAACGCATGACGTGTTTCGAAGAGTTGCTCGAACAAGCCGATCAGGCGATGTACGAACAGAAACGCATGAAGCGACGCCGCGCTGCTGAGCGAACCAATAGCGAGGTCGGCTCCGCTGACGTAGTCGAGTCGCAGCCGGATACGCAGTTTGCAACGAACTCAATTCCCTTTGCGCTCTCGACAAAGAAGAAAGCGTATGGCGGAACTTTCGACAATGCGGCGATCGGAATGGCAGTGGTTTCGGTCGATGGCAGTTGGCTCCAGGTGAATGATGCGCTGTGCAAGCTATTGGGTTACTCGGAACAGGAACTGCGGGCAACGAGCTTCCAGCAATTGACACACTCTGAAGATCTCCGGCATGTGCAGGCGTACATTCAGCGCATACTCGAAGGTTACATTCAAAGTCACGAGCAGGAGAAGCGCTACATACACGAAAATGGTCACGCGGTGTGGGTGCAATGGCACGTGTCGCTGCTGAAGGATTCAGAAACCCGCACGAAGCGCTTATTCTTCCAGGTGCAGGACATCAGCGACCGCAAGAAGGCGGAAGAGAGATTGACGCAGGACACACTGACAGGCTTGCCGAACCGCGCGCGGTTCTACGATCTCTTGAAGTTGCGCGTCGCGCGCAAACAGTCAAACAAGGATCGTAGGTGTGCCGTGTTGCTGCTTGACGTCGATCGCTTCAAGCTCGTTAACGACAGCCTCGGAAATGCCAGCGCCGATCAACTGCTGATACAGATCGCGCAGCGCGTCAAGACCTGCATGCGACAAGGCGACGTGCTCGCGCGCGTTGGCGGCGACGAATTCGCGGTGCTTCTCGATGATGTTTCCGGTGAAGAAGAAGCGTCGTCGGTAGCGACGCGCATTCAGCAGGCGCTCGCGATTTCGTTCAACCTGCTGGGCCAGGAAGTTTATACGACGATGAGCATCGGCATCGCGCTGGCTTCGGATTATAGTGAACACGTTTCAGACATGCTGCGCGACGCGGAAACAGCGATGCACTCCGCGAAAGCGCGCGGCAAAGCGCGTTACGAGATTTTTGGCCGCGACATGCACGGTGAGTTGATGAGTCGTTTGAAGATGGAGACAGATTTGCGGCGTGCGTGTGAAAGAGACGAGCTCTTCGTCGACTATCAACCGATCGTTTCGCTCGAGAGTCGCACGTTGATCGGCTTTGAAGCGCTCGTGCGCTGGGACCATCCGGAGTTTGGGCTCGTACCGCCGAAGGACTTCATTCCGGTCGCGGAAGAGACGGGCCTGATTCTGACGATTGGCCAGCGAGTGCTCGAATCAGCGTGCCGGCAGGCGCGTGAGTGGCAGGAGACTTTTCCTGCTTCGCCGCCGTTCTTCGTCAGCGTCAACTTGTCAGTCAAGCAGTTCAACCAGCCGGGGCTGGTGGAAAACATCGCCAATCTGCTCGCTGAGTCACAACTGCCACCGCGTTGTCTGAAACTCGAGATCACCGAGTCAGTGTTTAGCGACAACATTGAGGCGGCGGTTGGACTGTTGACGCAACTGCGTGAGCTCGGTGTGCAGTTGAGTATCGACGACTTCGGCACCGGTTATTCGAGCCTGAGTTATTTGCAGCGTTTCCCCATTGATACTTTGAAGATCGACCGCTCATTCGTCACGCAGATGATGGAGAATGAAGAGAACCTCGCGATCGTGCGCACGATTGTCGCCCTGGCCCAGAACCTGGGCATGGACGTGGTCGCCGAGGGAGTGGAAACCGAAGATCAGTTAAAACTTCTGCGCAAGCTCGAATGTGAAAACGGGCAAGGATATCTCTTCTCCACGCCCCTCGGTGGACAGCAACTGGATCAGTTCATCGCTAGCTGCAACCTCGAACCAATCGCCGCATAACTTGCCGCAAAAAGGCACAAAGGCACAAAAGGAAGACAGGGAAAGGAACAAGTCAGGAAGAGGGGCTTGCCCCCGCTCTCGGAACAGCGGGTGCAAGCCCTCTTCCTGACTTGTTCTATTCTTTATCTTTATTCTTCCTTCTCCTTTTTGTGTCTTTTGCGCCTTTTTGTGGCTAAACCTGGTAGAGGTCGCG
Organism: Pyrinomonadaceae bacterium; assembly: GCA_025937955.1. Lineage (GTDB taxonomy): Bacteria > Acidobacteriota > Blastocatellia > Pyrinomonadales > Pyrinomonadaceae > PSRF01. The sequence continues at coordinate 1,687 of JAICQI010000066.1, read as the reverse complement.
ACCGGCGTTCTCGACGATCAATGTATCAGGATCGGAGCGTAGCGCTTCGTAGTCGAATGAGCGGTGATCGAGATGACCCAGGTTGACGCGCCTGCACGTCTCCTCATCCAAACCACTCGCCATCGTGATTTTGTAACGCGGAACGACTTTGCCCTGGTCATCGAGTCTGCCCGCATAAGCAACATGGGCCAGGTGGGCGGCGATGCAAAGGTTCTCGCGCAGCTCCTGCGAAACACCTAACATGTCGCGCACAATCTCGAGCGGCGCGTAGCCATACTTCTCGATCAACGCACCGTGCGTCTCAGAGATTTTTGTCAACTGCGGCGCATAGATGATTAGTTCGCCACCTTCTTCAACGATCGCGCCTAACTTGTAGCTCGCCTTTCCGCCAACCCACAGCTCATCATAATGCGGATCGAGCAACGCGATTACGTTCTTGTACTTCCTCCCCGTGTAGCGGATGTGTACCTGTCGACTGACTTCCGCCGCGCGTCGAAAAGCCTCGCGTATCTCGCCCGCAAAAAGCGCGTAGGTAACCAATTCGCCGTCAAGCTCTCTAGAAACGACTGTGTTCAACGAGATGATGCGAGCCGGAACTAGCTCTGCTGCGGCTTCGATCAAACGCCGCGTGGGTGTGTCGACGCGGGCAATGATGTTTTCGATGCCTGCGAGCGCGCCGAGCCAGTGCGTGGTGTGCGTTAGCTCGGGACCCGCAACTCCGGGAAAGAAGTACTTTGCGCCACCCGCAAAACCCGCGACTTCGTGCGGCACCGTCGCACCAAACACGAGCACCGTGTCGTAGATTCCGGGCGCGAGCAGCTTGTTGATAGTCACTGGAACAGCTTGATCGATCAAGCCACCCGTCAGGTCATGCACTGTTTCAGCACTCAAGTCGCCGAGGTTTATCAATTCGTCAGCTTCGTCCCAGCGGTGATCGAATAGATGGCCGGAGAAGTTTGCTAACCCGATCTTCGAAAGCTTTTGCGACTGCGACATTGGCGGGTGAGTGCCCTGGGCCACGAGGGCGTCAAACGATGCCACGCCACGTTTGTTAAGAAATTCGTTAGCTACAGGAAAGAGTAGGTGAGTGTTATCGTCGCGTGTCTTATCCGGAATGATTGCGAGCACACGCTCACCTGGTTGGATGACATCAAGCGCTTGTTGAATGATTGCAGCGAGGGAGGGTAGATCCATTGACTAAAGCGACACAGTCTGCTCGGCCCAGAACTGAAACTCACGATGCTTGTGTATCTCGGCTTTCGCCTGTTCGCCGCCGGCCACGCGGCAAATCTCTTCAAACACGCGCTGTCCAACCTCGTCGATCGTCTCCGTACCATCGATCACGCCGCCGGCCGAGAGATCGAGATCGTTGCGCATGCGCTCGAAGATCGGCGTGTTTGAAGCGAGCTTGATCACCGGCGCAATGGCGTTTCCGATCGTCGTGCCTCTGCCGGTTGTGAAGACGATCACCGTCGCTCCCGCGGCCACTAAACCAGGCGTTGACTCCTGATCGTAACCCGGACCCTGCATCAGGTTCAGACCACGACTCTTCGCCGTCTCGGCATATTCCACCACACCTTCAACACGCGTCGTCCCAGCTTTCGCCACCGCGCCCAACGATTTGATCGTGATGTTCAGCAGTCCGCCGGCGATGTTACCAGGGCTCGGATTGTTGTTCAGCACCGCG
>JAICQI010000376.1 GCA_025937955.1 Pyrinomonadaceae bacterium | reverse complement strand
GTTCTTTCAGAGCATTGGGCCCGTGATCGAAGAGATGGCGGGTTTTGTCAAAAAGTATCCCGAACTCGGCCCCGAAGTCGCGATGCACCACTTTGCGATTATCGACAAAGCGAAGCTGGGTCGGCAGGAGACGCAGGATCGCGGCCTGCACGACGAACGCGATTCGGAATCGCTATTGATCGAGATGATCGCTGTCCACATGAAGAGTGTTGCAGTGGGCGGAATCTCGGCTTACATGAATCATCTGTTGACGGAGAATCCGCAGCTTGCCGAAAACGATCTGGTGACTTCGACGCGACAGTTTATCGAAGAGGAACGCAAGCAAAAGAAGAACGCCTTTTCGGTTAGCTATAGCCTCATCCTCGGTCATCATGCGAACGAGCACGAATGTGAAATCCTCGAGCGCATGGGCACGATTCAGATTCATCACGGCTCGGCAGGCTCGAACATGGTGGCGCGATACATGGCCACGTTGCACACATTTTCAGTCATCGACTTCTTCATTGCTTCGCACATGGCGCTCGACGGCGCGCGACACTTCGGGGCGATTCACGACATGTCGGAGTTTGTTCAGGAGCTCGAGTCTTTGACGCCCGAGCAGCGCGCGGAACGAGTTCGCGAAAAGATGTTGACTGGAGGACTGCCGACGTTTGGTCATCCGGAAATCTCCGCAGCGGGCAGAGGCAATCAAGTGCAACAGGATCCGCGGCCGGCGATCTACATCGATCCGGTCTTCAAGGCGATCGACGCGGGCGAGTTGAACATCACGCCGCGACAGCACGAGCGGCTCGCGATCGCGCGGCTCATCTATCTCACTGCGTTTGTCAAAGGTGTGCTCAAGCCTGGAAAGGAAGACAGTCCGCCGCTGCGTTTGACGGCGAATACCGACTTCGGCGCCTGGTGTGTTCAGGAAGCGTTGGGGATTGAGGAAGCTGATCGAACGCTGTTGACGTACATCTTCAGAGGCTTTGGCTGGATGATGGACGCGCGCGAGCAATTACAACAGAAGATGATTCGTCCGGTAATTGCACCCAATCCACAGATCGTGCCGAAATCAAGCGACGATGCGATAATACCGGATCTGGTCGCGCGAACTCACAAACGTTTAACGCAGGACGACCCGTTCAATCCGCGTTCATCTGCATAAATCCGCGGCGTAAACATTCTTACATGCCGAGGCCCTTCATGTGGTATCGGTCTGTGTCGTAGTAACGCTCGACGTCTACGACGTTGATCTTGCCTCGTACCGTTGAAATGTCTACGAGGGAGAACTCACACGCCGGAGCGACGCCGCGCGCGGAGACGAGCATACCGAAACATTGCTCCGCCACTGCTTCCGCAGCGCGCGTTCCAAACAGCATTCCCATGATGCGATCGATCGGGCTCGGCGCCCCGCCACGTTGCGGATGGCCCAACACCACCGCGCGCGCTTCGTAAGGCGTCTCCGCCGCGATCCTGCGCGCCAGTACTTCTCCGATACCGCCAAGCCGCACGTGCCCAAACGCATCGTGACGGTCGTCAATCGTCACCATCTCACCATCTTCCGCACGTGCGCCTTCAGCCACGACGATCACCGAGTAACGCGGCCGGCGCGACAATCCGCGACTCAGATCCGACTCACCCAAGCGCGCGCTGAGCAAGTGAAATACTCGCTCGTAACGAAACGGATGTTCGGGTATCAGGATCAAGTGCGCCTGCCCGGCCACGCCTGACCAGAGCGCGAGATGCCCGGCGTGCCTGCCCATCACTTCGACAATCTGCACCCAACCATGCGATCCCGCGGGCGTGCGCGAATGTTCGATCACTTCCGAGATATTCCGCAGTGCGGTGTCGAAGCCGAGCGTGTAATCAGTACCTGCGAGATCTTTGTCGATGGTTTTAGGGACGCCGACGATCGGCACTCCTCTTTCCGCCAGCACGGCAGCAACACCGAGCGTGTCTTCACCGCCACAAACGACGAGCGCATCCAGGTTCAGGCGTTGGATGTTCTCGACTACTTCATGCGACCGATCCTGTGCTTCACCTTCTGCATTTACCTGCTTGAAAGGATTGGTACGCGATGAACCGAGATTGGTGCCACCATCGCGGTCCCAGCGACGCACTGTTTCGCGATCGAGCGGCAGTACGTCGGGGGCCGGATTCATCAGGCTCCGCCAACCGTCGAACAATCCAATCACTTCAAGCCCGAGCTCCGAGCCACGATAAACTAAACCCTTGATCGCTGGATTCAGCCCGGGCGCATCACCGCCACCGGTCAGAACCCCCACACGCTTTGTCTCAGCCATCTTTTCTCCAAATAGGTCATATAGGTCCTGATAGGACCTATCTATTCGCATCTCTGATCAACACAACATCGCTCGTGATCACACCGCGCGAGGCTACGAGGCTTCCATCCTTCAACCAGCCAAACGACAAAATGCTGCTGTCCTCAAAATTGGTCAACTGCTTTGGCGCGCCGCCGTCGATCGGTTGTCCCCAAAGGTTGTCGATCCCGCCGCTGTGGTCCACGTAAACCAGTTGGCGCCCGTCAGGGCTCCAACGCAACGGTGCGTCCCATTGAACCTGCACCGTTTGCGCGACGTCAAATGTGTTAACAGTCGCACCGTTGTCGAGCTGCGCGACCCTCAACCGCCAGCGAGAATCGCCCCTCTGCTCGTTGTGCCAAAAAGCGATCAGCTTACCGTCGGGTGAGATCGTAGATCTGATCGTCAGCTCATGCGTTAGTCGCTCCGGCGTGCCGCCGTCAATCGGAACGCGCCACAGCGAATGCGGCGTACCCGCTTCGAAATGCTGGTACACAACCCACTTACTGTCGCTTGTAATCGAGGGCCAGGTGCTCTCTCCACCAAACGTGAGTTGCTTCGGACTCGCGCCATCGCGATCGACTCTCCAGATCTGAAACACGCCGGAACGATTTGAGTGAAAGACGACAAAGCGATTATCGGGCGACACCGCGGGCCCATAATTTCGCTGGCCGTTTGACGTCAACTGTCGCACATCGCCACCGCTAGTTGAAACCTCATAAATATCCGCGATGCCGCTGGCGTCTGAAGCGTAGAGAATCTTGCCGTCCGGCGCGACGCACAGATCAAAGTACCTGCTGGTACCGGAAGTGAGCGCGGACGGCTTTGTCTCACCTTTACCTAACGTCCACAGTCTCGAGAGCGTCTGTTTCTGTACGGTGACAAAAGCACTGCCATCCGATCGCAGGCTTAAATCGTTGTAGTCAGCCAGATCGTTTGTGATGGTTCGTTTTGAGCCGTCGCGGAGTAGTTGCCAGACCTGCACGAATGCAGCGCCGTAAGCCTTGGCCAGCAGGATTACGCCACTGCCGTCGGGATACATGGTGACACGGCCCATTTCGTCAAATTTCTGCGGATCGAGTGGAATCTTCCGCTCGGCGCCAGTGACCAGATCCTTTTCAAAGATCGAGATCGAGTAGCTGACGGCAACGTTGTTACTACTTTCCGGATCCGTACTGATCGTTGGCAACAGCACCGCCCGGTCATCCGGAGTCCAGACGGGTCTGGTGAGAATGTCCAGACCGAGGTGCTGCGGCCATTTGCGCGTGACTACGATCTGTTCGCCACTGCCGTCGGCATTCGCCACTACCAGCGAATCCGTTTGGTTGTTCCGATCATAACGAATAAAAGCTATGCGCTTGTTGTCGTGCGACGTCGTCGGTAGGCCATCAGAAGTTTCCACACGTGTCGCAACCGCGCCGATTCCGAGTGCTGGAAGTCTGTAAATCTGTCCCGCATCGTTGCGATCCGAACCGGCATAAGCGAAGTAGATGAAGTCGCCATCGGGCGCGAAGGCCACTCCGAGATAACGCCCCTCTCTCGGCGGAATCATTTGCGCATTACTGTTAATCGCCACCTGACGCAGCCACAAACTCTGCTTCCCGGCTTCGTTGATCACATAAGCCACATACCTGCCGTCGGGCGAGATCGCGGCCATCAATGAATTGCCGTTGGTGGTTAGTTTTGTGACTTCGACTCGTTCGAAAGGGACCCGCATCTTTGTTTCACTGCGCGGGCGCAACTTGTAGATGCCAAAGCCAACGACTGCAAGAATCACTGCGGCCGCGAGGGCCAATATCCAGGGACGGCTGCGACTTCGCGCGGGCTCGACCGTCGTGCGCGCTTGCTGTAGTTCTTTCGTCTCGATAATTCTGTCACGACCGGTCGACGCTCTTCCGTACTCACCGCCTGATCCAGCGCCGGGCGAGATCGAACGCTCGAGCAGCGAATTAACTTCAAGCTCTCTGCGGAGGCTTCGTAGATCAATCGCGAGCTCTTTCACGATCTGGTAACGCTCGTTTCGATCTTTGCGCAGAGCCTTTTTGACGATTCGTTCCAGCTCCAGCGGCACGGCTTCGACGTGTTGCGAAATCGGTGGCTGGTCTTTCTCGACGAGCGCCACCACGACGTCGGTCGCAGTCTCACCGGTAAAAGGCGCACGTCCCGACGCCATTTCGTAAAGCACGACACCAAGGCCCCAGATGTCCGTGCGCTCGTCGACGTTGACGCCACGCGCCTGCTCCGGCGACATGTAAGCAGCCGTGCCGAGCACAGTTCCCGGTGAAGAGTGGAACAACAGCGTCGACATAGTGGTGTGAGTGGCGCCTTTGTGACGCTCAGTCAATTTCGCAAGCCCGAAGTCGAGGATCTTCACGTAGCCTTCGGGGCGGATCACGATGTTCTCCGGTTTGATGTCGCGATGGACGATGCCTGCTTCGTGTGCGGCGGTGAGTGCTTCTGCGACTTGAATCGCGATGTCGAGCACGTCGCCGAGTTTCAGAGCGTGACTGCGCATGCGCTGGCGCAGCGTCATGCCTTCGACGTATTCCATCGCTATGAAAGGTCGACCATCATCCGTCTCGCCGATCTCATGGACCACGCAAACGTTCGGATGGCTCAGTCTCGAAGCAGCGCGTGCTTCCTGTGTGAAGCGACGCAGACGTTCGGGATCTTTACTGACGAAAGCAGGCAGCACTTTCAGCGCCACGCGGCGGCCGAGAATCGTGTCCGTGGCGAGATAGACTTCGCCCATCCCGCCTTCGCCGATGAGATTGACGATCTGGTAATGCTTGATGCGTTGACCGGCGGTGAGTTTTTGGTCGAGCGCGTCAGCCGCATGCGCCACTGCCGGAGCTTCCATGAAACTGCCGGCGACTTCATAAGAGCGGAGCAGCGATTCGACTTCTTCGCGCACCTCCGTCTCACCGTTGCAGGCGCTATCGAGAAACGCTTCTCGTTCGGCGCCGTGCTTTTCGAGTGCGCCTTCGAAGATTTCCTTCACGCGCTGCCAGCGTTGCGGATCAGTCTCGCTCATTCTATTTGTTGCCACTGAGTTCGCGATGGAGCCACGCTTTGGCCATGCTCCAGTCGCGTTTGACTGTGGCCTTTGAGATTCCCATTACTTCGGCAGTCTCTTCAACCGTCAAGCCGCTGAAGAAACGTAGCTCGACAACCCTGCTCTGTTGCTCGTCGATCTGGCTGAGTCGTTCTAGTGCCTCATCCAGCGCGACGACGTCAAGATCCTGACCTTTAACAGCCACGTTCGCGTCGGCGAGTGAAACTTTGACATCCGAGCCGCCGCGTTTGACGCGCTTCTTCGTGCGCGCGTGGTCCACGAGTATCCGTCGCATCAGTTGTGCCGCGATGCCGAAGAAGTGTGCGCGATTTTGCCACTGCACGTGGCGCTGGTCTACCAGGCGTACGTAAGCCTCGTGAATCAGCGCGGTTGTTTGCAGTGTGTGTCCGCCCTGTTCGCGTCGCAGATACCGTGCGGCCTGGCGGCGCAGTTCCTCGTAAACGATTGGCATCAGTTGGTCAAGTGCTTCTTTGTCACCACGACCATAGCCAACGAGCAGCTCCGTGATGTTTGGCTGAGTCGCCACAAGAGGAGGATAGAACAAGCCACAAAAAGGCACAAAAGTCACAAAAATAAAAGCTGAGGAATAACGACCCGAAAGTAGAACTGGGACGGCCCAAACTAATAAAAGCTGAGGAATGACGACCCGAAAGTAGAACTGGGACTGCCGAGACTCGAAATTTATTTTGTGACTATTGTGCCTTTTTGTGGCTGATTCTGGTTTGAGCCCCTT
>JAICQI010000135.1 GCA_025937955.1 Pyrinomonadaceae bacterium | reverse complement strand
GGCGACTCCTGTCTTTTATAGGTAGCGACGCGTTTGGCGAGGGTGTTGCGGTGGATGCCGAGGACGGCGGCCGTGTTTGAGAGGTGCTGCTTGTGGCGCGCGAGGGCCTTTTTTATGTAGAGCTTTTCGAATTCGCAGATGGCCTCATCCAGGAGTATGTGGCCTTCGAGCATTTCGTCCACCAGGTTTTCGAGGCGATTGTGAATCAAAGCTCTTTTCCGGTTAGTAGTCTGTACGCTTCAAGGTAACGAGCAGTAGTAGCCGCGGCTATCTCACTGGGAATTGCTGGTGCAGGTGGTTTCTTGTCCCAGTTGAGTGTCTCGAGATAGTCGCGCACGAACTGTTTATCGAACGAAGGTTGCGAACGCCCGGGCTCGTACTCATCCGCCGGCCAGAAGCGCGAGGAGTCAGGCGTCAGCACTTCGTCAACGAGTAAGAGCTGTCCATCCTTGCCCAAGCCAAATTCAAACTTCGTGTCAGCGATGATGATTCCACGTTGCCGCGCATAATCGTGCGCTTCGGAAAAGAGACGTAGCGAGGTGTCACGCAGCAGTGCGGTCTTCTCTTCGCCGATGAGCTCGCGCACTTGATCTTCAGTGATGTTTTCGTCGTGTCCCTGTTCCGCTTTCGTCGAAGGCGTGAAGATCGCTTCCGGCAACTTCGCCGACTCCGGCAGACCCTCGGGAAGTTTGTGTCCACACACCGAGCCGGTGCGCAAGTAATCTTTCCAACCTGAGCCAACCAGGTAACCACGTACGACGCACTCCACCGGAAACACATCCGCACGACGGACCAGCATCGCGCGTCCTTTGAGAGTCTGCGCGTGACGTTGGACCACCGGCGGCATCTTGTCGACGTCGCTTTCGATCAGATGATTGGCGACGACGTGTTGCAGCTTCTCGAACCAGAACTCCGAGAGCGCGGTGAGCACTTCGCCTTTACGTTCGATCGGCGTCGGCAGTATGCAGTCGAAAGCAGAGATGCGATCGGTAGCGACGATCAGCAAGCTGTCGTCGTCAACTTCATAGACGTCGCGCACTTTGCCGCGCCGAGCTAATTTCAGATCAGAAAGCGATGTTTGCAGAACAGTAGCTGCAGTCATGATGATGATTCAACTTTTGTTAGAGGCAAGGCGGATTTTGCTCGCGCTAAAAAACTTTGTCAAGACGACGGCCATTTTAAATTGCCATAGATGAACGCGGATTGCTAAAGCCAGATGAACACAGATCAGAAAGCCGTTCTCATCACGACGTGAGCGCGTCACGCAGTCGTTTGATTTGATCGGCGTGATTGTGTGCATGTGCGGCATAGATCTGTAGCCAATCTTCAGTTGTGTAACGACCACTTTCGCTATGAGTGCCGGCGCGTTGCCAGTCATCTTCAGTCATGAGACCGAGCAGTTGCACCGTCGATTCACGCGCGTAGCGAAAAGCTTCGAGAGCCGGCGCCATGTCGCGCTCGTTGTAGCGTAGCCGGGTAGCAAACTGGTCCTGGTCGTATCCCTGAATCAGGGCATTGTCTTCGACCAGAAGTTTTCGTAGTCTCCACGCCGACGTGCTCTCACTGTCGCCGAGATGATGAACAATCTCCCGCGCGCTCCATTTGCCAGGAAGGGGATGCGCTCCTAAACTGTCGGCAGGAAAGCCGTCGAGGGCGTTCATGACTGCGTCGTAGCCGGCGGCATACTTGGCGATGAGATCGTTTCGCTCTTCGGGTGTCATCGTTTGTTGTTCCTTTGTTAATAGGGTTGTTTGGTGAGAAGGTATCACTTTGGGCTTGAACATGGAACCGCTTCTCCTGTACTATTCGCCCGAACCGAGTTGCGCCAATGACCCCATGGTGCTTGCCCTCTGAGCCTCCTGTCAGTTTCAGATCGACGACGAATTCCGATGGCTACAGCTACTGACAGACAGAAAACAGCAAAAGAAAACTTCTCAGTTCCCGACTCCGGCGAACGAAAAGTTTCATTGCTCGTAGTGGAAGACGACGAGAACATCTCGACTGCAATCAGCGAGTACTTCTCCCGTGCGGGGTACAACGTCCGAACCGTTGAGGATGGCTTGAACGGCGTGAAAGCCGCTCTGGACGATCCTCCTGACGCAGTGGTCCTTGACCTGATGCTGCCCAAGATGGACGGCCTCGCAGTGTGCAAGGAACTGCGGGAGAAGGTCGGCTACCTGCCCATTCTCATGCTCACCGCCAAAGACGACGTAGTCGACAAGGTGCTGGGTTTGGAGATGGGCGCTGACGACTACATCACCAAGCCGTTCAGCTTGCGGGAGCTCGAGGCGCGCATCAAGTCTGTACTCCGGCGTACACGCAACGGTCCAAGCACCGATGGCATGCGCGATGAAGCGCCCATCGTTCGCGGCCGGCTGAGGATCGACTCGGCCAAGCGTGAGGTGACGATTGGCGACCGGCAGGTTGAATTGACTCCGAAGGAGTTTGATCTGCTGCGCCTGTTTGCTTCGAATCCGGGACGGGTTTTCCCGCGCAAGTACTTGCTGGAGAAGATTTGGGATTACTCCTACGAGGGTTACGATCGGACAATCGACTCACACATTAATCGCCTGCGAGCCAAAATCGAGGAAAACCCCGAAAATCCGCAGATGGTGTTGACGGTCTGGGGTATCGGTTACAAGTTCAGCGACGAACAATAAAGCAGAAGCATAGGTCCTATAGCGACGTATTTGTCCTATAGGACCTATTTTTCTGCCTTTTCTTTAAGCTTCCGTTTAAAAATTGCTGTAATTCTTGAGCAACTTATTGTATTCTTCGCGGCAGTTTGTACAACATATGGGCTCGACGTAGTCCGTTCCCCCGGCGATATTTGAAATTTGGAGGAGTCGAGATGAATTGTTTTGTGCGGCGGCTTCTGCCTGCTTTGCTGTTATGGACTGCTGTTTTGACGATTGTTGTGCCCACCCGGGCGCAAGAAAGCATCGTCCCTTTACGACCCGCGATCACGGTCCTCGATAGCACGAAAGAACAGGATGGCCTCCTCGGTTCGGTGCGTCGAGTCAAAACTGAAACCGCCCGGATCGAGCTTAAAGACGGGCGCGCCGTTGAAGGTCCAGCCCAATTGGTCGAGATCACCACCTACGGAATCAAAGGAAATCGAATAGAAAACACCTCCTATCCCATCGGAGGCGGGCTTGTAGGCAAAGAAGAATATAAATACGACGAGCGCGGCAACATCACCGAGATGACCGTGCGCGACGACCGCGGCTCGATCCTCAATCGGGAAGCTTACAGCTACGAATTCGACAAGTTTGGTAACTGGACGAAGATGACTACCAGTCTCGTCGTTTTCGAAAATGGCGAACTGAAGCGCGAGCCGGTCGAGGTTACCTACCGGACGGTTACTTATTACTTCGACGACACGGTCGCGAAGATTGTTGAAGAGCCCAAACCAGTCATAGCGCCCGCTATTCCTGACGCTGCGAGTTTAGAGATCCAGGACCAGGAAGTTCTGAAACCGGTTATGACTGCTGTAGCAATGAGCGCGAAGGAGTCTGTAGGCGAGCCGCCACCCTTACTCAAATCCATAAAACCAGCCACGGATAAGACGGATTCTATTAAGAAGATTGACACGGATCCGATCCAGGCGGCGGAAGCGCAGTTGGCTCTGGGTCATACGTATCTGAAAGAGCAGAAGGATCGGGAGGCGATAAAGGCGTTCAAAGAGTCGATCAAGCTCAATCCGAACGCAGCTGAGACATACTACGGGCTGGGATTCTCAAACTTCCGTCTCGGTCGCTTCAGAGACGCCGCCGACGCATTCAGGAAAGCCATCAACCTCTCACCGCGCATGGCCAAAGCGCATTACGGACTCAGCCTGGCCTATCAGGAGCTCAACAATACGTCCGGCGTGCTCGAGGAATACAAAATTCTCGAATCGCTCGATAAGACTCTGGCGAAGAGGTTGGCCCAGACGTTCCCACAGTACAACTTTTCGTGCCGGCTTGTGCGAGGCTGCCCCTAGCAGTGTAAGGAGTGTTAATGGAGAATAATCGTTTTGTCGTTTTGACCGGACACCTCAGCAACTATCCCTTATCGGATCTGGTCGGCATTCTTCGTCATCAACGCAAGTCAGGCCGGCTGCTGATCGAATATCCCAAAGGCCCAGCGACATTTTTCTTCCAGAACGGCGAGTTGATCGATGCGCGCATGAACGACCTCACGGGGCTGCAGGCGATCTGCGTGGCCTTGGCCCAACCAGAAGCGTCTTTCAATTTCAATCCGCTGATTGTGAGCCCACGACGCTCTATCGAGCCTTCGTTGCAACGTGCGGTGTCGGAACTGTTTGGCTGTTGGGACGAAAGCGCGCTGCAAATCGAAAGCACAGCGGCGCCCGCGTCGCTCAATACACCGGCTGGAACAGTGCCCAGAACTCTTTCAGGCCGGCGTTCTGAACTCTTAGCACTCCCGCCCGGACCATCGTCGTGGCTCCAGAAACGTTCACTGCTACTCGGTGCCGCCGTGGTGATCGGGGTTGGACTTTCAACGGTGATTGCAGTAACCGGCGGATTCAATAACAACAACCAGGCTGCTACTGCGCCGTTGCCGCAAGCTCAAACTCCCGCAGCGCCAGTCGCGACACAAGCAGAAATGCCAAAGGCTTCACTCAACTCGGTCGCGCGTGCAAATCGGCCGGAACGGAAAGAAGAGAAACGAGCTAAGTCAGAAAAGGGGTCAGAAAAGGGGCAAGAAGAGAAGAGCGAGGCGCCGGCTGTTGAACAAAAGGAAGCCGAGCAGGGGCCCCAATCGATCAAGGTTGTGATGCAGATCGAGAATGGGCGTGTGTTGAAAGCGTCAATCGCTAACCCCAAACCGGGGATGGATAGTTACGAAGCACTGGCACTCCGCATCGCGAGGCAACGCCGTTTTGCCGCCACGACAAGCGGAGCCGAGACAGTAACGATCAGTGTCAACAAATGAGGAACACCCGATGCTATTTCTCGAGAGTAAAGCCCTGAATCACGCATTCCACGCTGCCGGCAAGACCAGGCTGCTGCAGGAGCTCCAGGAGCGCGAAATCGTTCCGTTGATCCGTTCGTACCGGCTTCGTTGCTTTGAAGACGTGTTACTCGGATTGGACCACGTCAACGAGATGGAAGCGACACTCGCTTCCTCCAACGACTCGACGCTCGCGGAGCCGTTTGTGCGCGGCGATCTCTTCTGCTTTGAAGATTACATCCTCTTCCTGGTCTTCGAAGATGATGAGTCGATTCGCGCGGGGATAGTTTACGAAGCGCGCACGCCAGAACCCTTCCGAAAGCTCGACTCCTTCTGCCAGGAAGTTCGCAGCCTGCTCGCGCAGAACGGCGCGTTTATTACCGAGTGGCAAACAAGCACGCCCGCGATGCCGCAGGGATTCCGCACGTTTGTCGAACGCCAGGATGCGGACTCGCTTTACACAAGCCTGCGCAAGGAGACGATGAGCAAGCGCATTCTCGCCGCGTCGAAACTGGAAGACGAAAGCGCGCGCGTCTTTTTGCGGACCGCGCGCAATGCGCACGAAGAAGGCTATGCGGCAAAGCTTCTCACCGGCCACACTGAATCGCAGCAAGTGCCGATTCAACGACTGGAAGACGCCGGACTGGTCGAGCGCGAAGTTCAGATCAGTTGTCGTAAGACTGGTCACGCGCTGTTCCGCCTGCCTAATCCACACGCGCTTGCCGTTGTGACCGTGAGTGATGCGACGTGCAGTGAGTGTGGCGCGCCGGTGGCTGATGAGAATGTTGAAGAGGTGATTGCGCCCACTCAGCTGGCGTCGTCGTTACTCGAAGACGGATCGTGGCTGGTGAGCCGGATTCACTTCCTGCTGCGTGAGATGGGTGTACCCGAGCGGGAGATTGCGGTTGGACCAGCAGAGGGAACGGGTTACGGGCAGTTGATGGCAAACATCTGTGGCGAGTCGTTTTTGATCGTGACTCGTGATGGAGATCTTACGCCGGCATTTGCTCGTTGGGCGATCGATCTCGAGATCGATACGGAAGCTTCGCACCTCGTGATCGTCGCGACCGGCAGGATTCATAAAGAAGCGGGAGTGTTGTTGCAGAATCATTCGCGACGGCGCGTCAGTGGGGGGCAGGATTTTGAAATGATCGTTGCCGATGATGCGGCGACGGCGGGTCGTGAGCTGGAAGCCGCGCTCGAACGGGTGTCGCAGCGAGTTGTGGCGGAACAGCTCTGCGTGCTGGACGGCAGTATCGGTTTCTCGGTGAGTCGACTGGTGCTGACGAAGTTTCAACTGTTGCGTGCGAAGGCGCCGCAGGAAGCGGAAGTCATTACTGAGCCCGAGCCCGAGTTTGAGCCACCCAGTGCGCCGCTGACGCTTGCGGCACATGCGGAGTTTAACGTTTGAAGAACGGTAAGAAAGCGCCCTCGCGACGTGTCGAAGACGAGCGCTGGAACAGGGACATTGCCACCTTGCGACAAGCTGCTCAGGAGTTGGCGCAGCGTCGCAGCGAACGACATTTGAGCCCGCTGCGGATCGCGAACAGTCCGTTTGAACAGATCGCGGAGTTGCTGGATGATCCGTCGGCCGAAGTAAGACAGAAAGCCGTTCGCGATCTTTATGAGATGGATCCCGATCAGGCCGCGACGCTCGTGAACGACGCGTTGCGCGATGGCTCGCCTGAGGAGCGCCGCCGGATCGGCAGCGCGCTGGCTGATTCCGGTCTGCTCTACGAAGCCATCGACGACCTGATGGCTGAAAATCACGACAACTGTTACAGCGCGTTTTCGTTGTTGTTTCTCGTCGCGAAAGCCGGCGTCGTGGAGCCGCTCAGCACCGTGATCGAGAAACACCCAAGTCTCGATCTAAGCCTTGCCGTCATCAGGCTACTGGCGTCGAGCGGCGAACCCGAGGTTGCATCGACTTTGCAACGCTTAGCTTCGAATGGTTCACTCGCCCCCGAACTGCAATTGGCCGCCTCAGAAGCCGTCACTCAACTCACCTCATCCGCTGTTTAGCCACAAAAAGGCACAAAAGGCACATAAAAACATCAGCGAAGCTCGCTTAATTATTTTGTGCTTTATGTGCCTTTTTGTGGCTAACTTTTTCTTTGCTCGTTTTTGTGCTTTTTTGTGGCCACTATTACTATTCAACTGATGCGTTTCAAACTTCATTCGGAATACAAACCCAAGGGTGATCAACCGGCGGCGATCGAGACGCTGGTCAGAGGTCTCAACGACGGCTCCAAAGACCAGGTGCTTTTAGGAATCACCGGCAGCGGCAAGACGTTCACGATCGCCAGCGTTATCGAGCGCGTGCAGCGCTCGACGCTCGTGCTCGCGCATAACAAAACGCTCGCCGCCCAGCTCTTTCAGGAATTTCGCACGCTCTTTCCCGCGAACGCGGTCGAATATTTCGTTTCCTATTACGACTACTACCAGCCCGAAGCTTACGTTCCCGCCGCCGACGTTTACATCGAGAAAGAAGCGATCGTAAACGAAGAGATCGATCGCTTGCGGATGTCGGCCACGCGCGCGCTCTTCGAACGCCGCGACGTGATCGTGGTCGCGAGTGTGTCGTGCATTTACGGTCTCGGCGATCCGGATGCGTATTACGGTTTGCTGTTTTTCGTCGAGCCCGGTGGACGCATGTCGCGCGATGTGCTGTTGCAGCGTTTGGTCGAGCTGCAATACGAGCGTTCCGATATCAACTTTCAGCGCGGCACTTTTCGCGTGCGTGGCGACGTCGTCGAGATCTATCCGAGTTACCAGGATCAGGCGTATCGCATCGAGCTGTGGGGTGATGAGATCGACTCGATCTCCACGATCGATCCGCTGCTCGGCGAAGTGATCGAGAAGCACACGTCGCGCGTGCCGATCTATCCGAAGACGCACTACGTGATGTCGCGGCCCACCATCAAGCGAGCAATCAAGACCATTCGCGAAGAGCTCGAGTGGTGGGAGCCGAAGTTGATCCAGGAAGGGAAGCTGGTGGAAGCGCAACGACTGCACCAGCGCACGATGTTTGATCTCGAAATGATTAAGGAGATGGGCTTCTGTCGCGGCATTGAAAACTATTCAAGACATCTGACTGGGAAGAAGCCCGGCGAGCCGCCGCCGACCTTGCTAGACTATTTGCCGCGCGACACGTTGATCATCATCGACGAATCGCATCAGTCAGTACCGCAGGTGCGCGGCATGTTTGAAGGCGATCAGTCGCGTAAGCGGACGCTTGTCGAGTATGGATTTCGTTTGCCGTCGGCGCTGGATAACCGGCCGTTGAACTTTCAGGAGTTCGAATCGCGGATCGGGCAGACGATCTACGTCTCGGCGACACCTGGTCCATACGAGCTGACGAAAGCGAGCGGGGAAGTGATCGAGCAGATCATCCGGCCGACGGGCTTGATGGATCCGGAAGTGGAAGTGCAACCGGTGAAGGGCCAGATCGACCATTTGCTGGAGGAGTGCCGGCAGCGCGCTGAGCGGCACGAGCGTGTGCTGGTGACGACGTTGACGAAGCGGATGGCGGAGGATTTGACGGAGTATTTCACTGAAGTCGGTGTTCGGGTTCGCTATTTGCACTCGGACATCGAGACGCTGGAACGAATCAAAATCCTGCGCGACTTGCGACGCGGTGAGTTTGACGTGCTCGTCGGGATCAACTTGTTGCGTGAAGGGCTCGATCTGCCGGAAGTCTCGCTGGTAGCGATTCTCGATGCTGACAAAGAAGGTTTTCTACGTTCTGAGCAGTCGTTGATTCAGACGATTGGACGCGCGGCGCGCAACGCCCGGGGGAAAGCGATCCTTTACGCGGATCGAATTACCGATTCGATGAAGCGGGCGATTGACGAGACGCAGCGCCGGCGTGTGATACAGGAAGTGTTCAATCGCGAGAACGGCATCACACCGCAGACAATCGTGAAGCCGATCGAGGCGACGTTGATCACCGCGTCGGAGGCTGATTACTTCAAGGTGCCTTCAGAGGTTGAAGAGATTGAGGATTACTCGCCCGCGAACATCGAGGCGACTATTGCACGCTTTGAAGTGGAGATGCGTGCGGCGGCGAAGCGGTTTGAGTTTGAGCGCGCGGCGGAGCTGCGAGATCGCATCAAGGTGTTGCGCGAACGTGAGCTGCAAGTCATGTAAGCCAACAGATTTACACTGGATTTTTTATACGGATGCAAACGAAGGTTGACCCTGACGAAATCCAATCGTTCTTGTCGGATGCGAGCTTTATCCGTGATGGGTACGCCGAGCGCGTCGTGTTGCCCGAGAGCGTTGCAGACGTTTCTGAAATCCTGGCGAGCGCTAACCGCGACCGGATTCCGGTGACGGTTTCCGGGGCGGGCACAGGGACTGTCGGCGGGCGCGTCGCCTTTGGCGGGATCGTCCTCGCGACCGACAAGCTAAATCACATCAAAAGCATTGTTCAGGAAGAACACGGCGGATTTGCAGTAGTTGAGGCGGGAGTGGTCCTGTCTGATCTACAGCGGGCGGTGGACCAGGAAGGATTGCTCTATCCACCCGATCCGACTGAGCGCGGCTGCTTCGTCGGTGGGACTGTCGCGACCAACGCTTCCGGCGCGCGGACTTTTAAATACGGTCCAACTCGCAATTACGTCCGTGCTTTGAAAGTCGTACTTGCTTCGGGCGAGGTGCTCGATCTACGTCGCGGTGACGTTCGCGCTGATTCAGATGGACGAATTCGCCTTGGAAGTGTCGAGGTACAGTTGCCGAGTTATCGCCTGCCGAATACGCGCAAGAACGCGTCGGGCTATTTCGTGGCTCCGGAGATGGATGCTGTCGATCTCTTTATCGGCAGCGAGGGCACACTCGGCGTGATCTGTGAAGTCGAAGTCAGGTTGTTGCCAAAACCGGAAGGTTTATTGAGCGGCGTCGTGTTTTTTGCCGGCGAAGCAGACGTGCTTGCATTAGTCAGCGACGTGAGAGCACACGGCGACGCTCGCGCGCTCGAGTTTTTCGATCGGGAGTCGCTGAATTTTCTGCGGCAGAAGTATTCGACAATACCGGAAGAGGCAGTGGGCGCGATATTTTTTGAGCAAGAGACGAATGAAGCCACTGAAGAAGCAGTGTTGAGCGGGTGGCAGGAACTGTTGGACCAGCATCACGCCCTCGCTGACTCGTGGTTTGCGACTAACGAGCAGGACCAGGCGAAGCTGCGTGAGTTTCGTCATCAACTGCCGGTGCTGATGAACGAATGGTTCGCGCGTTACCGGCAACGAAAAGTCTCGACAGACATGGCAGTGCCCGACGAAGCTTTTCCCGGCCTGTTTCGTTTATATAAGGAGACTCTGCAGTCGAGCGGGATGCGCTACACGATCTTCGGCCACATCGGCGACAACCACGTCCACGTCAACATCCTGCCACGCGACGACGCCGAAGGCGCCCGCGCGCGCGAGTTGTACGTTCAATTT
>JAICQI010000184.1 GCA_025937955.1 Pyrinomonadaceae bacterium | reverse complement strand
CGGAAAATGACCGTCGAGGACATCGCCGCCGAAGCCGGCATCGGAAAGGGCAGTATCTATCTACACTTCAGCAGCAAGGAAGAAGTCGTGCTCTCTCATATTGATCGAATCGTCGATCGGCTGCGGGAGCGTCTGAAGGAAATTGCCCGTTCCGATGCTACGGCGGCGGAACGATTGCGGCTAATGCTCCTGACGCGCGTGTTGTTTCGTTTCGACAGCATCCAGCACTACACGCAGAGTTTGAACGATCTGTTGTCAGTGCTGCGCTCGAGTTTGCTGGCACGGCGCGCACAACACTTCGAAGCCGAGGCACAAATCTTTGCCGAGGTGCTGGCGGCGGGCCGTGAAACCGGTGAGTTCAGCTTCGACAACGAGCACGCCACCGCGTATGCACTGCTACAGGCGACGAATGGATTTCTGCCCTACAGTTTAAGCACAACCGAATTAGGCGCGCGTGACGAAGTTGAGCAGCGGGTTACCGACGTAGCCAACCTGATGCTGCGCGGCCTGCTCAGTCGTTAGTAGGGGCGGCCCTCCGTGGCCGCCCCAGTGTCGAAATTTTGATTCGAAGCAGTACAAATATAAGGAGAACCACCAATGCTCAAAACCACAACCTCCAGGGTCATTGTCCGTCTGGCCGTAATCTGCCTGCTCGCACTCTCGGGTGCGACGATTGGCTTCGCACAGCCGGAACAACCTGACCTCACCATCGACGCCGCAACGCGAACGCAGGTAATCGATGCAATCCTAAAACGGCTTAACGACTCATACGTGTTTCCCGAAGTTGCGAAGAAGATGGAGCAATCAATTCGCGAACGCGTAGACAAGAAGGAATACGAGCAGATCACAAGCTCTAAGGAGTTTGCGAAAAAGTTGACGGATGATCTGCAAGCCGTCAGCAAAGACAAGCACCTGCGCGTGCGCTATTCGCATCAGGCGATTCCCGAGCGTGGACCGCGTCGTGAGCCGACGGCCGAAGAGCGCGAACAAAGGAAACGCGACTTAACCTGGATGAATCACGGCTTCGGTAAAGTCGAACGTCTGCGCGGCAATATCGGATATCTTGAATTCTTCAATTTCGCGGATGAGGAACTCGGCGCCGATACAGTTGCCGCAGCCATGAATTTTATTAACGGCACTGACGCGCTGATCATCGACATGCGAAGCAATGGCGGCGGAAACCCGGCAATGGTGGCGCTGGTCTGTTCTTACTTGTTCGGTCCGGAGCCGGTACATCTGAACGATCTCTACTGGCGCGAAGGTAATCGCACGGACGAGTTCTGGACCAAAAAGGAAGTCGCGGGCAGACGTTATCTGAACAAAGACGTCTATGTACTCACCAGCAAACGGACCTTCTCAGGCGCCGAAGAATTCACTTACAACCTGAAGAATCTCAAGCGCGCCACGATCATCGGTGAGACGACCGGCGGCGGAGCACATCCGGGCGGCGGCTTCCGCATCAGCGAGCACTTCGGAATGTTCGTGCCAACCGGACGCGCGATCAGCCCCATCACCAAAACAAATTGGGAAGGCACAGGCGTAACACCTGATGTCGCGGTACCCGCGGATCAAGCATTACTCGTAGCCCGCCTGATGGCCATGAAGAAATCTTTGACCACATTGGCCAACCCAGACTTCAAAGCCGGCGTCGAAGACGAAATTCAGAAACTCGAGAAAGAACTGGCCGCGTTAAAATCGAAAAGCTAAGCCACGGATTTACGCGGAAAAAAACGGATTCAATTTATGAAGCGTCTGATCGCCGGTCTTTCGATCGTTGTCTTTTCTTCAATAACAATCAACGCGCAGAATTGGCCCTCGTTTCGGGGGCCAAATGCGTCGGGGGTGATCGAGGGATCGAAACCGCCGATCACGTGGGATGTGGAGAAAGCACAGAACGTGCTCTGGCGGACGGCGATTCCGGGACTTTCACACGCGAGTCCGATTGTCTGGGATAACAACATCTTTGTGATCACCGCGATCAGTAGCGATTCGAAAGCAGGTTTCCAGGCGAAGGATCGTGGTATCGGCCTCGCAAACGACGACGTCAAGCACACCTGGATGATCTACGCCCTCGACAAACGAAGCGGAAAGATACTCTGGACCGACAAACCGTACGAAGGTGTGCCGCGAGCGAAGCGACACGTCAAAGCCACGCAAGCTAACTCCACTCCGGTAACTGACGGACGCTACGTCGTGGCACTCTTCGGCTCTGAAGGTCTCGCCGCTTACGACATGAAGGGCAAGTTGCTTTGGAAGCAGGATCTCGGCGTTCTTAATCCGGGGCTCTGGGACGATAAAGAGTCGTCGTGGGGACACTCCAGTAGTCCGATCATCTATCGTGACCTCGTGATCGTCCAGGCGGATGGACACAAGCAGTCGTTCATCGCCGCGTTCAACTTGAAAGACGGCAAACAAGCCTGGCGGGTAGAGCGCAACGAGATCACGTCATGGACCACGCCCACAATCTATCAAGGCAAGGATCGCACGGAACTGATCGCCAACGGCGGGCGCTACATTCGCGGCTACGATCCGTTGACGGGCAAAGAGCTCTGGCGCTTCTCGGATAACGACACGCAAGTGAAGATGCAAGCGCCGCTCATCGCTCACGATCTGATTTACATCACGGGCGGTTATCCACCCGGACGCGCGATGTACGCCTTTCGTCCCGGCGCAGCCGGTGACATCTCACTAAAATCAGCCGAAGAGAAGAACACGTTTCTGGCGTGGACTTCCAGCAAAGGCAGTCCTTACACGCCGACGCCGATCATCTACGGCGATGTGCTTTACGTGATTGCCGACAACGGCGTACTCAGCACCTATGACGCGAAAACCGGCGCGCTCATTTACCAGCAAAGACTGCCGAGTACATTCAGTGCGTCGCCGGTGGCGGCCGATGGAAGGTTGTATCTGGCGAGCGAAGACGGTGATGTGTTTGTAGTCAAGGCCGGTAGACAATACGAGTTGCTTTCGCGAAACACGATGGGACAACCACTGATGGCAACGCCCGCGCTCTCGCAAGGGATGCTGATCGTGCGTGGTGAAAATGCGATTTACGCGCTCGGCGGATCTTAGCCGCAGATGACGCGGATAAAAATACGGGTTATTGCGTGCTGAACAATGATTCGAGTTCTTTAGACGCCTTTTCGACAGTGCGTTTGGCGTCTTCAACTGTTCTTGCCGCCTCTGCTGCTTCAGCCTTTGCCTGCTTGAACTGCTCCTCTGCTTCCCGCAACTGCTTATCGGCTTGCTTCGCTTCGGCGTGTGCATCAGCCAACGCCTTCTTCGCAGTCTGAAGTGAGGCTTTCGCGGCAGCTATCTTTGCCTGACGCGTCTTTTCTTCGCGCGCTGCCTGTAACGCTGTGACCCGCGCCGGCTCTTTCACGGGTTTCAGTGCGCCGGCGCTAAGGCTGAATGACGCGAGTGACTCAAATCCCGGTGGATCAACATCCTGCGTGAGGCGTCCGAGAGTCGGGCCATCTGAAAGAGCAGACAACGCTTCGAGTGTTGTAGTGACGCGACGAATCGTATCCTGCGACGGATTGTGACCTGCATCGCTCAACAATGATGTCGCGAGATCTGCGAGCCGCAGGAGCGCCTCGCGTCGCGCTTCGAGCGCTCCACGCATATCCGTGACCTTCCCGCGCAAGCGCTGCCCTGCTGCGAGCAACTTGTCGAACGCTGCGCGATGATGCCAGTAGAGTTGATTGACCGTCCATGCCGAGACCGATGGCTTGGCGAGTGTCTTAACGAGGTTCGCGTCATTAGTCTGCCCGCTCTGCTTCAACCGCGTGGCGAGTGCATTGCGCGCACCGATGAAGTCTGCTAACGGCAGCTTGAACAGCTCATCCACATCATCCTTGAGCTTTCGCTTGGCGCCAAAGTCATCTCCATCACGCTTTCCACTGTTTCTCATCTCGGCATTTCCATTCTTTCGTAGGCCTATCTTAAACAAAACTGCGTACACGTCTACCGATTTTCAGAATCCAAAATTCACCTTCTCGAAAACCGATCCGAATTCGCCAACACGTTCTCAACACGACGTGAAACTCAGCTCGCGGTTTCAGAACTAATTTTCTTGTACACAGAGTTGGCACGTTCTTTGCGCCTGTGAATTCGTGCGTTCTGCCGCGCTTCACGTAAGCCAGTCAGAAACGAAATCCCCATGGTCCAACAAATTCAGTTATTCGGATGTTCTGGTCCCGCACAATCCAGGGAGATAATATGGTGAACAAACTACTCGCAGCATTCGCTGTTTCCTTACTTCTCGCATCTGCAATCTTCGCACAAAACACGACAGGAAAAATTGTCGGCACAGTCTCTGCCGCGGACGGAGCGGTTGCAGGCGCCTCTATCACCGTTACCGACGATCAGACAGGCAAAGAAAGAACTGTTACTACAAACAGTAATGGCGCCTATGAAGTCCCACAACTCGAATTCGGCAGCTATTCGGTAAGGATCGCCGCAACCGGTTTCAAAACCTTTGTCGCGACCAAAGTAAAGATTGATGCCGGACGCGAATATCAACTGAACGCGCAACTCGAAGTCGGTCAAATCGTCGAACAAGTGGTAGTGACCGCCGGCGCAGAACCGATCAATGCTTCGAATGCCGAGCTCAGCATGACGATCAGCCGTGAGCAGATCCGCGAGCTCCCTTTGAACGGACGAAACCCGCTGGCATTAATCAGCCTGACACCAGGCGCCGGCCCCACGACAAACTCGATCAACGGGCAACGCTCCTCGTCAACGACGATCACTCGCGACGGGCTCAACGTGCAGGACAACTTTATTCGCACCGGCGCGTTTGTAGATGACCGTCCCACAGTCGACGACATCGCGGAGTTTACAATCACGACGCAAAATGCCGGCGCCGAACTAGGTGGCGGCGCATCGCTTATACAATTAGTGACGCCGCGCGGTGGTTCAGAATTTCATGGCAACTTGTACGAATTCAACCGGAATTCGAAGTTTACGGCGAATTCGTTTTTCAACAACGCCTCGCCTGATGCGCAGGGAAATGCGATTCCAAAAGCGTTTTTGAACAGGAACGAATTTGGCGGCAGCATCAGTGGCCCTTCGCCGTTTTTCCGTTTTGGTGAAGGTGGTCCGGCGTTTGTTAAAAACAAAGCATTTTTCTTTTTCAACTACGAAGGCTTCCGACTCGCACAGCAGGTGAGTGCCACTGCCACCACCCTCCTGCCACAAGCGCGAACCGGAAACTTTAGTTTCATTGACACAGTCACCGGCCAAACTCGGACGGTCAACGTTTTAACCGGCGCCGGCTTTGCGAGTCCGTTGACCGCGGGTCAGGGCGGAGTGCTCGGCATTGACCCAATTATCCAGGCGCGCATTTTGAATAACCTGCCCGCCAGTGGCAATGGACTGACGACCGGAATCAACTTAACTCAGCAAATAAATTTCAACCGGTCCAACCCGGTCACGCGCAATCAATGGGTAGCGCGCTATGACGTCGAAGCGAACGATCGAAACTCATTTAATGTCGTGTACAAACGCAAGACCGAAACAAATTCACGAACGGATATCGCTTCGGGATTCTCGGTCGTTCCGTTCGTCAATCAGATCGATCCAACGCACTTCCTGAGCGCTGCTTACCAATGGATCGGCTCGGCCAATTTCTCAAATGAAGTTCGCGGTGGCTTCCAGTTCACACGTCCGTTCTTCAATGAAAGCAACATTCCGCCGGACTACTTTATAGGTGGCCTGCCGTTGGCGATCACTCATCCCGAGGGCTCTTTCACCGACCAGGGACGCGATACCAAGTATTACAACATCCAGGACAACGCCGTTTATTCATTCGGCAACCACTCATTTCGTTTTGGCGGCCAGATCGAATTTCAAAAACTTCTCTCGGTAGTTAATTTCGGCGTCCTTCCGACTTACACGATTTCAACTACCGCCAATGCGAATACGCCGGGTCTAACGGCTAACCAAATAGGTGGTATCAACACCACTGATCTCGCACGCGCGAATGCTTTGCGGTATCTGCTTGGCGGTATCATCGGCACCGCCACTCAAACCTTCAACCTTATCGATCCGCAAACCGGTTATGCCTCGACGTCTGATATTCAGCCGTTGGACTACAAAATCTACTCGGGCTACTTCTCCGATCAATGGAGACTGAGACCAAATTTCACTTTGAATCTCGGCCTGAGATATGAGTATTACACCCCACTGCACAGCCCCGTGGGTAACTACCTGGAGCCGGTCATCCAAAATGGCGATCTGGTCGGGAGTATTCTCGATCCGAACGGACAGCTGGACATCATCGGTGGTAACTCCGGCAGAGCAGGTACGTTTACCAAACCTGACCGCGACAATTTCGGACCGAACGTGAGTTTTGCTTACTCGCCTCGCGCCGAAAAGGGATTCTTATCACGCATTCTCAGCGACAGCTTCGTCCTGCGTGGCGGAGTTCGCGTTAACTACGTCAACGACGAATACGTCAAATCAACCAGCACCTTGCTCGGTGGAAATCCCGGATTGCGTTCGTTTACCAGCAGCACGGTTAATGGGTCGGGCACTTTCCGAGCGGCGCTAACACCGCGCGGTATCTTTGGTCCAATCCCGACATTTGCGGTGCCGCCGTTTACGCCGCCGCCGCTTTCGTTCGAGCAGAACAATATCAATCAGGCAGGAGCACAGATGTTCGGAGTTGATCCGAATCTCCAGGTGCAGAGAGTCTATGAATACAATTTTGGTATTCAACGGAATATCGGATTCAACACCGTTCTGGAAGTCAGGTATGTCGGCGGTCAAAGCAACGACCTGATTCAGACGACGACGTTCAACCAGCTCGACATTCGCTCGACCGGATTCTTATCAGACTTTCAGAAGGCGCAGCAGAATTGCCGGCTGCAAGGTGCGACGCGTCCGGGCGGGTCAACGGCGTTCGATCCGATGTTCCTCTGTACTGATGCTCGGTTCAATCCTGCGATTCCGGGAAGCCAGCCGTTGAATGTCTTCGCCGGTTTAGTCAATGGCGGATTCCTGAACGATGTCGGAACGATTCTTCCGTTGATCCAGGCCGGTAGAGTTGGATCGCTGGCGCAGTTTTACTTCTTGAATGGATTGAATGGCAGTGTCCCGATCGTCTCCAATCCGAACCTCTTCATCGACGAAATACTGACCAACTCCGGTCGTTTCCGTTACAACGGACTACAGGCTGAAGTTCGCCGTCGTTTTGCCAACGGCATTGCGGTGCAAGCGAATTACACTTTCCAGAAGACACTGACGGACATTCCGTTCGAGGATCAAAACCGGCAGGGTGAGATCCAGGACAACAACAATCCGAATCTCAACTACTCGCGGCCCGATTACGATCGAACTCATACATTCAATTTCAATGCGATTTATGAGTTGCCGTTCGGACGCGGAAAGAGGTTCTTGAACGATCTCGGTTGGGCCGATCGTGTTGTCGGTGGCTGGCAGTTTACGTCGGTTCTGAACTGGGTGTCAGGTCCGCCGATTGGAGTCGTCGATCCACGTTCGACGTCGACGATTACTTTCCAATCGGGAAGACAAACCGCGACCACTTCTTTGTCGATACCGGAACTGAAGAAGCTAACCGGAATCTTCAACACGCCAAATGGAATTTACTACTTCGATCCGAAGATCTTGTGCGCGACAGCAACTGCGCCGGGACGACCGACGTTAAGCTGTTTCGACTTGTGGCAACCGCTGCCGGCCGGCTACACGCTCGCGAGTGTCAGAGGAGCCAGTCCGCTGGGCCAGGCTCCATTCCCCGGACAAGTGTTCTTCTTCAACGAAGCAGGATCGACCGGGAACATGCAGCGAAACGCTCTTAACGGCATGCCTTACTTCAACTGGGATGCGGGGCTGAGCAAGAACATTCGGCTGGGCGAAACGCGCCGGCTGCAGATTCGCGTGGAAGCCTTCAACGTGTTGAATAACCAGGTGCCGTTCTTCGGAACGTTATCAGCGTACGGCAACGCCGCTAACGCCGCGCGACTGGATGTCAACAGCAATAACTTCGGACGTGTGACGCAGATCTACAACACGCCGCGAATTATCCAGTTCGGCGCCCGGTTCGATTTCTAAGAGCCTCTTCTCCGGAGAAATCTCACGCAAAGGCGCAAAGCCCAAAGGCTTTGCGCCTTTGGTCTTTAAGTGACAATATATCTACCCCTCACTTCACGAGATCGCCGACGTGACCGGTGGCCGGACTTTGGTCCACTTACGATCTGCAGACGCATCTCTATTACGCCAGTCATGATGTACAGCGGCATGTGGGCACCCGCTATGGGATCCGTACCATCCTCCAAAGGCAAAACAGAGAGCTGACGCAACTACGTGAACAGCGACTAGGATTCAAACGCAGAATAGCTGCTCAAAAAGCAACCTTCGATTCCCATGGTCAGGAAGTGTTTTCTAATGGGAAAACATTCATAACTCGGGATGTAGACGCCACATCGGGGGTGTTTGGAAAATGTTTGACAGACAGGGTAGACGTCTCGGAACCTACGATGCTGATTTGAATCGAATCGGACCTTAAAAATATGGCATTCTCAATAGATCTGCTGGACGAGCCCGCTTCTGACATCGAGTCAACGAGGTTGGGCCTCCTAACAATCGGTTCCTACGTGGAGCGTTTCGTCGCCGCAGCCACCTACTGGGATGTAACTCGCTATCGTCGACATTGGCAACAAGCGATTACTAGAATCGTCCAAGGTTCTGTTACGTCAACATTAATAACTTCAATGTATGATCCTGCCGTGGCCAATTTCATATATTGGTGGCCGATGTATCGACTAGGTCATACTGTGCAATTCCAGAACCATATCCTCTTTTTAAATGAACTAGAAACGCCTTTCGATCCGAATGACCCTTTTCGTTTTGTCCCTGAGCGTATGATCATCAATAGCGACGGCGAGAAGATTTCAGAATGGTCTGCGTCGATTGCGGATCTGGAAGGCTTCTTATCAAACTGACGAGCACGTGAGCTCGCAAGTGAGAGCTAGCAAGTAAAACCACCTCGAAAGAGACATCACGACAGAGTTGACGCTTAGAAGAAAGAATGCGGAATACTTTATTCGCGTCCAGATGTGGTTATATGTAATCCGGTAATTAGTGTACGACAATCAGCAAGAGCATTTTCGCTGAGGACGCGGAGAGGCAGGCCAGCTCCTTTACCGTTGGGGTTGCCTGGAAGTTACAGCTGAGCGAGACAACAATTCAGACCTTCATCGGCCGCCGTCAAACAACCCATATAAAAAGCCGGGAGGCTTTGCCTCAAAAGTAGGAATCGCACTTGGATCGGGTCAGTACAGGGAGCGATAGCGACCTGGTCAGTGATCAGCATGCAATATTTCCTAACGATTCTTGACTTCCATGATTT
>JAICQI010000450.1 GCA_025937955.1 Pyrinomonadaceae bacterium | reverse complement strand
GGCGATCGAGCATTTCGGCGCACTCGGCGCTGCGCGCGGCGAGCTGAGAGTCGGCCTGTTCGTGCATATTCTTGAGGCGGTGCAGTTCGTCTGCGATGTGTAGCGCGGCAAGGATTGCGACTTTCAAAGAGTCGACGGTGAGCGTGCCCGAAGAGATCTCTCTCATCCGGCTGTCGACAAACTCCGCTAGTTGAATAATGTATTCGGTATCGCCATCAGACCGGATGTTGTAGGTCTGATTGTAAATCTCGACGCGAATGGTGGGACTACCAGTACTGCCTTCCATAGTGCCTTTGTTGATCACTCGGCCGATCCCGGAACTCATTTGAACTCCTCAACCATTTCCGGATCGAGAGCGGCGACGGCATCAAGCATGGCTTCAACTTTCATGCGAATGGTCTCACGTTCGGCGAGCAGCTTCTCGACCTGGTTTTCGAGGCGCTCTTTCTCATTGAGCACGTTGCCCATGTCGCGGTGAATCAGGGCGAGTTCTTTTTCGAGGTTCTCTTTTTCCTGGCGCAGCGTTTTGGTGAGTTCGATAGTGCGATAGATCTTATCTTCTAAATGAGAAAACTTTTCCAAGCCTGACAGACCTACCATCTATTTTCTCTCCCGACGTGTGTGGAATAAAGATCGCCGACGATTATCCGCCTTAGTGCCTGCGAGCGCAAGACTCATTTTGCAATCACGCGCGATTTATTTTCAGCGCTGCTCTGCGCCGAATGTCTGAAGCAGCACAGACGTCAAACGCGAGTGATACTCTTCCACTTCTTCATCGCGCAATGTGCGTTCGTCAGAGCGATACTCGAGCCGCAGCGTCACGGAGCGCTTTGACGACTGAATGTTGCCCCCTTCGAAAGTGCCAACTAATCTGACGCTGCGACAATCGGCAATCTCTTGGTTACGAACAGCGGCAAAGATCTCGTCGAGCGCAACGTTGCGGTTAACGAGCAGCGAGATGTCGCGCATCACGGAAGGATAACGAGGCAACGGCGAGTACTGGATCGTCTTCACTGGACCATTAAGAAGTGTGCCGAGATCCAGTTCCAACACGTAAACCGGTTGTCGAAACTTATACGCCGCGACAATGTTCTCAGCCAGACGACCAATCGTACCGATCGGTGTGCCGTCTCCAGACTTGATCTGGGCGGATTGCCCCACACGAAGATGACGTATCTGCGCCGGCGTGAAGGTTAACGGGCTCAGGTTCATCCAATCGACGCTCGCTTCCAACGCGCCTTTCAGATCGAAAAAGTCGAGCTCGCGTTCGGCTTGCGGGCGGTCTTCTTCAAGCGCGCCTCCGGTTGCCACGAGCCCGAGTGCGAGGTTTTCCTGAGGCAGCTCACCGGGCTTAAAAGTCGAGAAAATCCGGCCAATTTCGAACAATCTCACGTCGCGAATGCCGTGGTTGAAATTGTGTCGCACCGAGTTGAGCAAACCTGGCAGCAGCGTTCCGCGCATCCAGGAGGCGTCCTCGATGATCGGATTTGCGAGTTGAGGCGGATCGTTCTCGTGACCCGCCAGCGATGGGATCAGTTCAAACCGTGATTCCTGTTGAATGAAACTAAAATTGATTGCTTCATCGAAACCGAAGGCATTCAACGCACGTCGCAAGGAACGTTGCTTCATCTCGCCGGGCTGGTATTCACCGGAAACGTTCGAGGGCGGCAGTTCCTCTCCAATGTTTTTGAAGTCACTATGCCTTGCGACTTCTTCGACCAGATCCTCTTCCTGTTCGACATCGATTCGCCATGTCGGAACTTTGAAGCTCAAACGACCATCTGACTCACCTTTGGGCTCAAAGCCCTCAGGTTCAAAGCCTAGCCCAGTCAGGATGCGTACGATCTCCGTTGGTTCAACTGTCAGCGACGTCAGCGCGGGCACACGCTCGGGACGAAGACCGATAACAAGTTCCGGCAGCGGATGTGGATAGACATCGATCGCGTCGTCAGTTGCAAGACCTCCTGCAATCTCGCAAATCAGCTCGACGCAGCGTTGTTGCGCTTTCAGCACGCCTTCACAATCAGCTCCACGCTCAAATCGGCGCGATGCTTCGGTGTCCATTCCCAACTGACGCGCCGTTTGTCTGACGGATTGCGGATTGAAGTATGCGCTCTCGATCAGCACATCTGTTGTCGCGGAGGAGATCTCGGAGTCTTCACCGCCCATGATGCCGGCGAGCGCAACAGCCTTCTCTGCATCGGCGATGACGAGCATGTCGGCGGTAAGCGTTCGCTCGACACCATCGAGAGTCTTGAGCTTCTCGCCCGGCGCTGCACGCCGAACAACGATCCGGTGCCCGCCGAGTTTTTCGAAATCGAACGCGTGCAAAGGCTGGCCCAACTCGTGCAGCACGTAGTTGGTGATATCGGCGACGTTGTTTATCGGACGCTGGCCAATAGTCTCGAGACGTTTGGCGAGCCAGTCAGGAGACGGACCAATCTTCACACCACGTATTAGACGCGCAGCGTATCGCGGACACAGATCGGGATCCTTGATCTCGACCGCAGTTAAACTCTCTGCACGGCCCTCGGTTTTGATCTGCTCGCCGGCCGGCAGGTACATACGGCCATTCTCAATTACCGCGACTTCTCGCGCGATGCCGACATGCGACAAACAGTCAGGCCGGTTCGAAGGTACTTCAACATCGAGCACGGCATCACCGCCGTGCTGCTCAACCGCATCTATCGCCAACCCGACCATCGTCAGCCGCTCCCGCAGTTCGTCCGGGCTCAGCCGGGTCTCCGTCAGCTCCTTTAACCATTTATAGCTAATGAACATTTATCCGTGCTTTTTATCCGTGTAAATCCGCGTTATTCAAATTTCTCTAAGAATCTGACATCGTTCTCGAAGAGCAGTCGAATGTCGTCGAGCTCGTACATCAGCGCGCACATACGATCGATCCCCAACCCGAAAGCAAACCCGGAAAACTCCTCCGGATCGACGCCCACCGCGCGCAGCACGTTGGGATGAACCATTCCCGAACCACCCAGCTCGATCCAACCCGAGTTTTTGCAAATACGACAGCCGGAGCCTTT
Source organism: Pyrinomonadaceae bacterium (assembly GCA_025937955.1). Taxonomy (GTDB): domain Bacteria; phylum Acidobacteriota; class Blastocatellia; order Pyrinomonadales; family Pyrinomonadaceae; genus PSRF01. Next base: position 2,275 of record JAICQI010000450.1, on the reverse strand, counting down.
GCACTTGAAACAACTGAAATCAAACTCGGCGCTGGGTTCCGTGAACGGAAAGTACGATGGCCGGAAACGCGTAACGGTGTCAGGGCCAAACATGCGTCGCAGAAACTCCGCTACCGTACCTTTCAAGTGCGCCATGGTTATACCGCGGTCGACACACAAACCCTCTACCTGGAAGAACATCGGATTGTGCGTCGGATCGGGCGTGTCGCGCCTGAACACGCGACCGGGCGCGATCATCCGCACCGGCACGCTGCGACGCTGCATCGCGTGAATCTGCACCGTTGAAGTCTGCGAACGAAGCGCGAAACCGTCGGTTGTATAGAAGGTGTCCTGCCACGCGCGCGCCGGATGATTGTCCGGAATGTTGAGCGCATCGAAGTTGTAAAAGTCGGTCTCGATTTCGCGATCGTCTTCGATTGCGTAACCGAGCGCCACGAAAACGTCTTCCAAACGTTCACGCATTAACGTGATCGGGTGTCGATGTCCGGAGCGCGGCCGCCGCCCGGGCATGGTGACGTCGATACTCTCGCGCGCAGTGCGCTCGTTCTCGATGTGGGTTTTGAGGTTCTGCTCAGCCTGGTCCAACGACTGAACCAAGGCTGCTTCAGTCGCTTGCACCAATTGACCGAACGCTGCACGCTCTTCAGGTGAAACACGTCCGATCAGCTTCTTGGTCGCCGCGAGAGCGCTCTTTTTGCCGAGATGGCGTGTGCGCAGTTCACCCAGGGCACGCTCTTCCACCACTGCGCTGTCGAGATCGAGCCCGCTTAGACCGGATGGATCGCCAGTAAAGCGGGCAAAGCGTTCGAAGTCTTGCTCGAACGCTTTGCGGGCTGCTTCAACCTGAAGCTTTGGTGATTGTTCTGTCATGTCTTATTTGTAGGGGCGGCCCTCTGTGGCCGCCCCAGCGTGCGCATTTCAACACTGGGGCGGCCACGGAGTGCCGCCCCTACAGTTGCACCGAGTTGTCTAGTTCTTCTTCACCGCCACCCATTTGCCTTGTAACTGGCCAGCGTAATCAAACTCACCGGAGAGTTTGCCTTCGATAACAGTCGCGCTCATCACGATCACTCCGTTGGCGCCTTCGACCTGAATCGAGAGCTTGCCGTCTTTCCAGGAGCCTGTCTTAATCGTGGCCTCACCGAGTTGCGAACTGCTGTTGCCCGTGACGTTCTCACCCTCGACCTTCAAAGTGAGCAAAAACGGGAACGGCTGTCCGTTCGCATCCGCAACTGCATCCCACTGGCCGTTGAGATTAAAAGCAGCGGCAGGAGCGGCGGCTGACGCAGTTGCAGCGGGCGTCGCAGCAGCAGCGGGCATGACCTTCTTCAGCTCGAGCGGAAACTTCTGCGTTCCATCAGTAACTTCGCCGACGAGCTTATCACCGTCAACTTTGGCGACGAGCTTGTGGTCTTTGTCAATGCTGAATGTAAGCGTGCCATTCTCAAGCTTTACTTCGGTCGCCTCGACGGTCCGGTCACCGTGAGTCGCACGTCCCGTTATCTTTCCGCCTTCGGTTTTCAACTCGAGCGAGACTTTGTCCTCGGTCGTGCTGCCAGGTCTCTTCACCATTCCTTCGTACGTGCCTGCGACGTTTGGAGTCCCCTGAGCAAAAGCAACGATGCTGCCGAGGAGGAACGTGAGTATGAATAAGCCGGTTCGGTTGGTTTTCTGTTTCACTTGATTAATTCCTTTCAAAAGTCTCAGGCAGCCTTATTTCGTTGTTCGTTCTCGAGGGCGCGCTTCGCATGGGCCGCGACCTCGGCAAACGATTCCGGTTGATGAACGGCGAGATCCGCGAGCACTTTCCGATCAAGCTCGCTTCCAGCAAGCTTCAACCCGTGCATGAGCTGTGAATAGTTCAAACCGTTCAAGCGAGCCGCAGCTCCGATGCGAACGATCCACAAGCTGCGAAAGTCGCGTTTCTTTAATTTGCGTCCCGTGTAAGCAAAGTTCAGCCCGCGCTCGACTGACTCTTTCGCGGAGCGGTAAAGTTTCGACTTGGTGCCACGATAACCTTTCGCCAGTTTTAATATCTTCTTGCGTCTCTCAAGACGCTTATTACCACGTTTTGCTCTCGGCATGATTACCTCCTTTTTTATTAACCCATCGCTATTAATCTCGTCCGTATGGCAACATCGACATCACACGCTCATGATCCGCGTCGGCGACGAGCACATCGATATCCAACTGACGCTTTCGCTTGTTGGTCTTCTTCGTCAGGATGTGTCGCGCGTGCGAATGGCCTCGCTTGATCTTTCCGCTGGCTGTTAAG
>JAICQI010000075.1 GCA_025937955.1 Pyrinomonadaceae bacterium | reverse complement strand
TCAGCTTTTCTGACGCGACTCAGCGATCCGTTCTGGTTCCAGGCGTTCGGCGCGGTGATGGGAATGGATTGGCATTCGTCCGGCATCACAACGTCAGTGATGGGCTCATTGAAGCGTGGCCTTGCTCCACGCGCTCATGAGCTCGGACTCTACGTCTGTGGTGGTCGCGGCAGGTTCTCGAGAAACACACCAAACGAGCTCCGTTCACTTGCAGAGCAGCGTGGCTTCGACGGCGATGCCCTCGTGCGCACCAGCAGGCTTACAGCTCGCATCGACAACAATACCATCGCCGATGGGTTTCAGATCTATCTTCACAGTTTTGTGGTCACGTCGACAGGCGAGTGGGTGGTAGTGCAACAGGGCTTGAACGATCAAAACGGCCTCGCCCGCAGGTATCACTGGCACTCGGCTTCAGTGCGCGATTTTGTTGCCGATCCGCACACAGCAATTTTTGGCGAGAACCAGGGGACGATCATGAACCTCGTCGACGCCAGGGCCGACCGCGCACAGTCCGCACTACTCGCGATTGCAAACGAGCGTCCGGACAAGACGATCAGTAACGTGCGTCACTTGCGTTTGCCGGTCCACCATGAAGTTCGGGCCAAAGATGTCGACCTGAAACGTCTCGGCGCCGTGCTGGCAGTGGCTTACGAACGAGGACTACAGGATTTCACTGAGTTACTGCTGCTCGAAAAGCTCGGCCCACGAACACTACAATCGCTGGCGCTCGTGGCTGAGGTAGTACACGGCGCACCAAGCCGTTTCAAGGATCCAGGACGATTCTCGTTCGCGCATGGCGGGAAAGACGGGCATCCCCACCCCGTCCCCTTAAAAACTTACGATGAGTCGCTGAATTTCCTGCGCCACTCGCTCGATGCGGCGAAAGTCGGTCACACGGAGAAGCTCGACGGCTTCCGGCGCCTGGACAGCTTTGTTCGCATGGTGGAAAGGCAATTCAAGCCGTCGGTAGACCTCGACGCGCTCATTCGTCACGAAAACGCAATCTCCCCAAAGCTCAACGGACGCACCGTATTCGACGATAAGCGAAAGCGTGCTGATCCGAGGCAGGGTTCATTGTTCTAATTTGAACACACACTTGATTTTCTCCCCGCTTTTGCTAAGCTTTTTGCGACCCCCACTCACAGCTTGCCCCGACAGTGATTTACGCGCCCGGAGTGCGTCATACGCATTTCGGGATTGAAGGCTATCGAAGGAGCAAAAATATGAGCTTTAAGAGATTTTACCCATTTACGATGGGCTGTGTGCTGGCCGTCATGATGTCGATGGCACCCGCCGTTTTGGGTCAGGTAACAAATACGCAAGCGCCTGCACAAGCGCCAAATACGGCGCTTCGTTCGGTTCCCAGTGGATCAAAAATGAAGTTTAGGGGTGTCGTGATTACCCGCGACGCTGACGTTTTCACCATTCGCGACCGGAGTCGCGCAGACTATCAAGTTCTTATAACTGACAATACCAGCATTAAAACCCACGGCGGCTTCCTTCGCTCAGGTAAGAAGTATCCGGTTACGGACATCCTGCGGGGATTGATCGTCGAAGTTGAAGGACGTGGAGATGCGCAGGGTCAGTTAGTGGCCGACAAGATTCGTTTCCGCGAGTCTGATATGCGCGCGGCGCAAACGACGGATGTCCGCGTTGGCCCAGTGGAAGCGAACATGGAACGTGTGGCCGGGCAAATGGATGAGCTTTACGCTGTGGCTGCCGAAGCGCGGGCCGAAGTAAAGAAAGTGGATGAACGCGTTTCAGCACTCGATGACTACGACGTGCAGGAAACCGTCTCAGTAAATTTCCGTACAAACAGCGCCGTCCTTTCGCCGGAAGCCAAGGCTTCGCTCGACACTCTAGCCGCAAAGGCAACAGCTGCGAGAGCGTACATGATTGAAGTGGCTGGACATACCGATGCGACGGGAAGCGATGCTAAGAATTTTCGTCTGAGCCGCGCGCGTGCCGATGCTGTTGTGCAATATCTCGCAGTTCAGCACAAAATTCCGCTGCGACGTTTTGTAACACCGATGGGTTACGGCAAGACCGACGCTGTGGCTGATAACACGACGCGTGAAGGGCGTTCGCAGAATCGCCGTGTTGACGTGAAGATGATTATCAATCGTGGCCTGAACCAACCGGCCTCAAGCTCGTCGCAGCCGACGCGACCGTAGTGTCAGCTCGCGAAGCTAGGGTCTGATGCTCCCCAACCGCGAAGCCGGGGTCTAACGCTCCCCAGCCGCGAAGCGGGCGACAGCATAAAGCCTGGGGCGCAAGCCCCAGGATCAAATGAGAAAACAAAATTGAGCCCGTGAAACGGGTGGCAGCCGCCCGCTTCGCGGGCTCAATGCCCTTTTTTGATGCGATCCTGGGGCTTGCGCCCCAGGCTTTATGCTGTCGCCTGCTTCGCGAGCTCTCAGAAGTTGCTCGCGTTTCTGTCATCTTCCTAGTTATTAGCTTGCATTTGTTTAAAGGCTTTTGCTCGAATCTCACGCTGTACACGGTTTACGTATCGTAGACCCGCTTTCGTTGAAAATCCCTAAAAATTGCGAAGCAATTTCGTGATTTGTGGGCTTTTTCACCTGAGTTTCATGGCCCCGCGTTTGCTAACTGGTAACGCATGACTAATAGCGAAGTCTTCCCAATTGTGCACGGTGGGCTGGCAGCCCCGAAGAAAGCTGAACCGGCGCCAAACTCGGATCTTGCCCTCGCAATCGCAGCGGGCAAGGGCGACATGAGCGCTTTTGAAAAGATTTACGAACGGCACAACCGGCGCGTGTACTCCCTGTGTCTGCGAATGACGCAGAACGCAGCCGAGGCCGAAGATCTCGCGCAGGAAGCGTTCATTCAGTTGTTCCGCAAGATCGGTAGTTTTCGCGGTGACTCGGCTTTCACGACCTGGCTGCACCGGCTGACGGTGAACCAGTGCTTGATGCACTTCCGTAAGCGCAGCGTGAAGCTGGAGAAGACCACGGAAGAAGGTGAGACTCCGGTGCAGATTGTCAGTGGCACGGAGAACCCCAACTCGATGCCGATCATGGATCGCATCGCGCTGGACAATGCGTTGACACAATTACCGCCAGGATATCGAACAGTCTTCGTGTTGCACGACGTGGAAGGTCACGAGCACGAAGAGATAGCCAGGATGCTCGGTGTTGCAGTTGGCACGTCGAAGTCACAGTTGCACAAAGCGCGTATGAAGTTGCGCAAGATCCTTCGCGCTCGCAACGAGCCCAGCAAGAATTAACTCTTAACCACACACTTAACCACGAAGACACAAAGGTACGAATAAGTCCTTTGTGTCTTCGTGTCTTTGTGGTTAGATAAAGCAAACCTATCCATCCTCGGAGGAGAAACAAATGAATGAACGCAGTGTGACTTTTTACCGTTGGGACGAGATGCCAAAGGAACAGGTTACGGAGATGCTCGACCGCCGCTTGATAACTGCCGATCGCGTGATGCTGGCCCATGTCTATATAAAGAAGGGCGCGATCGTGCCGCGGCACTCACACGAGAACGAGCAAGTCAGTTACATCCTCGAAGGCGGTCTGCGCTTCTGGATCGGCGAAGACGAAGCGCAGGTGATCGACGTGATGGCTGGCGAGGTGTTACACATTCCTTCGCTGATCCAACACAAAGCCGAAGCGCTCGAAGACACGCTCGACGTGGATATCTTCAGCCCGCCGCGTCAGGACTGGCTCGACAAAACCGACGACTATCTCCGTCAAAAGTAATCATGGACCTCGGGTTAAAGAACAAAGTCGCGCTCGTTGCGGCGGGGAGTCGTGGACTGGGACGCGCTGTCGCTGAAGAACTCGCAGCGGAAGGCGCGTCGCTGGTGCTCTGCGCGCGTGATGCACACACGCTGGACCAAACAGCCGCGTCCATCGCAACGAACAGCAATGTGCAAGTGCTGGCCGTGCCCGCCGACGTCACCGTAACAGACGATATCAAGCGCGTTGTTGAGACAGGCATCGAGAGGTTCGGTCGCATCGACATCCTCGTCACCAATGCAGGTGGACCACCGGCCGGAAGATTCGAACAACTAACGCACGAGCAATGGGAAGAAGCGATCCGGCTGACACTCTTCAGCGCGATCGAGTTGACGCGTCTGGTCCTGCCGGGAATGAAAGAGCGACGTTGGGGACGAATACTGAACATCACCTCGATCGCCGTCAAACAACCGGTCGACAACCTGCTCTTGTCAAACAGTCTGCGCGCCGGTCTCACGGGTTTTGCGCGCACGCTGGCAAACGAAGTCGCCGCCGATGGGATCACAGTCAACAACATCCTGCCCGGTTACACGCGCACCGAACGTCTGGACGATCTGGCGCGGATGATGTCGGAGAAGCAGGGAATCAGCGCTGACGAATTCAGGGGCAAGTGGGAAAAAGAGATTCCAATGGGCCGTCTCGGAGAGCCACGCGAGTTTGCAGCGTTGGCTACATTCCTGGTTTCGGAACGAGCAAGCTACATCACCGGTACATCAATCCAGGTTGACGGTGGTTGGATCAAATCTCTACTCTAACGGCAGAAAGGACTGTGACGTTATGATCAAGGCAATTCGTGGTAGCACCATCTGATAACTGGATAAAACCGCCTTCGACGAACTCATCAGGCCATACCGGCGAAGGTGTGATCATCGACATCGGGACGGGAGACGGACGCTTTGTGTACCAGTCTGCCCGCCAAAATCCGGACAAGTTTTACATCGGCATCGATCCGAACACGCGCCCGCTGGAGAAGATCTCGGAGAAGATCTATCGCAAGCCGGCGAAAGGCGGCGCGGGTAATGTGCTGTTTATTCAGGCGGCGATTGAAGATTTGCCGGGTGAGTTGAATGGCGTTGCTGATGAAGTGCACGTGCATTTTCCGTGGGGCAGTTTGTTGCGCGCCGTTGCCATTGGTGAGATTGAGGTGTTGCGAAACGTGCGGCGGATTTGTTCGACGGGAGCGTTGCTGGAGGTTGTAACGGGACTCGATCCCGAGCGCGATCGGTCAGAGATTGAACGACTGGGCCTCCCGCCACTCTCGCTGGACTTCATCGATACCGTTCTCACTAAAAATTATGCGGCGGCGGGATTCAAGATTACCGAACGAGGAATCCTCGCCGCCTCGGAATGGCCTGACTTCGAAACCTCATGGGCAAAACGCTTGAAAGGAAACGAGCGTCGCCCGATCACTTACCTAATAGCAACCGCGGATGACACAGATTAAATCCGGATTTAATCCGCGTCATCTGCGGTTAAAAACCCTGCTCATCTGCTGACGGTCCGTAAAGAGCGGGGACCTTGGCACCCATCAAACGCAGGTAGACGGTCATCTGGCCGCGGTGATGCGCCCAGTGATTGATCGTGTCCTGGATCATCTCGATGCGCGTTCCTTCCCACACCACGTTTCCGCGTGCCAATAGCTTCCAATTTGTCGCGAGGTGCTCGTCAGTTGTTTTCTCGAGCGCGCTGCGAGCTTCTGCTGCTGCTTCGTCCAGCGCCTTCACCAGGTCCGCGCTGGTCTCTTTCGGCGCCTTCTTTGTGCCCTGGCCTTCCGCCGGAGCGATATCCAACTCGTCACGATTGATCTCCATTGTGATCCACGTCGGGATCGTTGCCACCATATCGGCGAGGTAACCGAAGATCATCGATTTGTCGTGCGGTTTCCATTGATACTTACCATCCGGTACTTGCTCGAGTGCCTTACGTGAACGTTCGACTTCACGATCCAACTCTTCCCGAAAAAACTGCGTGAGTTTCATCGCTTAACTATCCCCCTCCAAAAGAAGTATTCGACAGTTAGTGTATTATGACTCACCGATGCTCCTGCAACAGCACTTCGCCCAGGTGTTCCAGTCTCCAGTCATCCGCATCCTCCTAGTCGCTATTGCGATCGGTTTGCTTTACGTGCTGTACCGCGAGGTGCGGAAGATCCCCGCGAAGTTGCTTACGCTGATGTTAACAGCGTTTATGGACATGGTCGGGCTGCTAATGATCATTCCGCTGTTGCCGTTTTATGTGAAAGCACTCGGCGGTGAGGGAATCAATTTCCTGGGAATTCACATCGGCATAGGCATTATCACGGGCTTCATTATCGCTGCCTTTACTGTCGCACAGTTGCTCAGCGCGCCGTGGTGGGGACGTTTTTCCGATCGCGTCGGACGTAGGCCAACGCTGCTGATCGCGCTGACCGCTTCCGGTATTGCGTATCTGATTTTTGGTTTTGCCGACTCGCTGCTGCTGTTGTTTCTGTCGCGAATCGTGCAGGGCGCGGGCGGTGGAACAGTTGGCGTGATCCAGGCGTACGTCGCGGATTCGACACCGCCGCAGGACCGCGCGCGTGCTTTAGGCTGGCTTTCAGCAACGACGAACCTGGGCGTCGCGCTTGGTCCAGTGCTCGGTTCGTTTGCCGTCACCCTGGGTAAGCGCGATCTGATGCCGGGTCCGGAAACGCTGCAAATGGGCCACGCCGCACCCGGTATCGTGGCGGCTGTGCTTTGCGTGATAAACATCGCCTTTGCAGCGCGGTATATCACCGAGTCGCGCGACCTGGCGGAACATGCACCAGTCGAAGGTGAGGTCAGACGAACGTCACGTGAGGCGATCTGGCGAGTAATCTCTCATTCCAGCGAAACCTCATCACGACTGATCTGGATCTACGCCATCTCGATCGGTGCGTTTCAAGGCAGCTTCGCTGTACTCGCTCTCTTCCTCAATGCTCGCTTTAACGTAACCGAGCAAACGATCGGTTACTTCTTCATGTACATCGGCTCGATCTCCGTCTTTACACGCGTGCTGCTGCTCGGTCGCATGGTCGATTGGCTCGGCGAAGTGAAGTTATCGCGTTTAGGACTGTTACTACTCGCCGCTGGCGTCCTGGGCATGCCGCTGTCGCGAAACCTTTGGATGCTGGCTATAGCTGTCGCCCTGATTCCACTGGGAACAGCATTCACGTTTCCTTGTGTGACGGCGATGCTGTCGCGCGTCATCAGTCCTCGGGAACGTGGCCTCTACATGGGAATGCAACAGACTTACGGTGGGGTTGCGCGGGTGATCGCGCCGCTTTTCTTCGGCTGGTCGTTTGATACTTTGGGCGTGTCGTCGCCTTACTTCTTCGCGTCGGCGTTTATTGTTGCGACGATCCTGCTCAGCCCGCAGCTCGCCGAGATCGTACAGAAGCCTGCTGCATCGGCGCAAGCCGCGGACGCTACTCGTTGATGTTATCGAGGCTGGTTAACTTCCAGCCCGTTCGCGTCTGTTCGAAGTGATAAATCACCACTTCATTTCCAGCCGCATCCGGACAGGCAACAGTAAAATGTTTCGGATTGGCCGTATCCATCTCCGGCTTTGCCTTGTTGAAGCAAGCCGCTGCATCACTCTGTTCGTTGAATAACTGGCGGTATCGCTTGGTGAGCTGGACTTTGTTTCTGATGCCAGGTATGCCGTACGACATTCCGATCGGAAACTTCGAAAGCCGTGCGATTGTTTCAACGTCACGTTTACTGACGGCAGTTTTAAATGTCTGCCAGAAGCTATCAAACGATTCGGCGCCGGAGAGTAAAACAACGAGAGATAGGGCTGTTAAGGTTTTCATAGTGGTACAATCCGCCGCTAATACTAAAACGAAAGGTGCTTTTTGGCGATGCTCAATAGGTTCGTGGTTGCTCTAGTCTGCCTGACAGCGGTGTTGGCTTTCAATGGTTGCACTAAGAAGGATAGCGCGTCGTCGCGGACCGCGGAATCAGCTCCGGTCGAAGGCGTCGAAAAGGTGAAGCCTGCGCCAGGAACCGGAAACGTGCAGGGGAAAGTTTTGTATAACGGCGCACCTGTCGAGAATATCGAAGTGAAGTTGTGCGAGACGTTCAGCCGTTTTCTCAGTGGTTGTGGTGGGAAGATCTACACCGCGAAGACTGACAAGGAAGGCGATTTTGTGATCACGAACGTGCCGCCGAAAGAGTATGAAGGGTTGACGGTGCGCGTGTTTGAGACGGATTCATACGTGTTTGCGACGACGGGCATAGCTGGAATTAGTTCGGCGAAGTACAACGTCGTTGCCGACAAGACGCTGTTTGTGAGGCCGACGCACTTGTTCAAGGGTGATCTGCAAGTGGTGAATCCGAAGGCAGGTTCGACAGTGAGCGGACAAGATCTGGAGCTCAGGTGGGAGCCGTACCCGGACGCAAGGTATTACAAGTTCACCCTCTATCCGGATAATCACCAGATCACACCACCCTACACGAATCAACGTGTTGACGATGCGTCTTTCAAAGTCAACAAGCCACTGGAGAAGGGAAGCTATCGCTTCAAGGTTGAAGCATTCAATAAAGCCGACGAGAAGCTCTCCGAAACCAGCGACGACATCACGTTCACGATCAATTAATAACCACGGATTACACGGATTGATCCGTGTAATCCGTGGCTAAAACTTACCGGTTTGGTGTCTTGACCTGCACGATGTTTGAAAACGCTGAGTTGCCGGAGGCGTTGAACGCCTGCACGCGATAGCGATATCGAGTGTTGGGTGTGAGTCCGGTATTAGCGAAACTCGTAACGTTCGCTCCGACCTGCGCTATCTGCGCAAAGTTCGTGCAGTTTTGGCCGGTGCAACGCTGGATACGGAAACCCTGTTCGTTACCGGAGTTGTCCGTCCACGACAAGTTGACTTGCGTAGTTGATGCGGCATTCGCAACCAAATTCGTGGGCGCGTTGGGCACCGGCACAGGCGTCGGGGTTGGTGTCGGTGTCGGCGTAGGCGTCGGAGTTGGAGTTGGAGTTGGAGTTGGAGTCGGCGTAGGTGTTGGCGTGGGCGTCGGAGTTGGAGCGCCACCACAGGTCGGGAACCTGAACGATCCAATCCGCGTGCGCCAATTGAAACTCGTCGTCGTCGCGTAATACTCGCTCGTAAACCAGAACGTGCAATCGTCAATTGGATCGACAGTCAGTGAAGCGTAGTCACCCCAACGACTGCCCGTACCGGTTTGGCTTCCCGTACCCGAGAAAAGAATCGCTTCACCCTGGCCCAACGTGTTCAACGGATCAGTAGCCAGCCGTCCCGCATATCGTAATTGCGGGAAGATCGTTGCACTCGAAGCGCTGTAACCAATGGCGATGTTTCCATCGCGGTCCATCGCGGCACTGCCCATCCAGCGCCAGGTCGAGTCAGGCTGGTACGTGCTCTCCTGCGCCACAGTCACCGGTCCATTACTTACGTTCCGCAGCTCGAACCAGCGAATGCCGGCAACACTTCCTGAGCTCACGGTGTAATTTCCAACCACAGACTCGTGAGTGCCAAAGTTTCGATACGCGACTCTAAACATCAACCGGTCGGCCATGCCGTCAAGACGTGAAGTAGTAGCTGCTTGCGGTACACACGATCGCGTTAGCGGACAGAGTTGCGTGAAGCCTGCGGCCGCAGGGCTGGCGAAGAGCGTGAAACTCGAATTCGCGGGCGTCACGAAATCGGCGTGGAAGTGAAAGATCCTGTAACTGCCGCCACCTGGCCATTGAATAAATGTTGCCGGTGCTCCGGCGGGCGGCAGTGTCGAGCCATCGAGATCGGCCGGTAAATAAGTCTCTTCCAATGGTCCACCGGTGATTCCGGTCGTGATGAACGACGCCGGCAAGCCCGCCAGCATTTTGGCGCGGTCAAAAGCAAAAGGTTGCGGTCCAAGAAACGACGTGCCCGTCGAGTTGAATACGTTCATGCTCATGTAATAACCATCGGGCCAAACACTCAGGTGCGGATAATCGAAGAAGTTTGAACCGAGGTGAAAGTCGTAACGATGATAGGAACCAGTCGCGTCGCCAGTAGTGGAAACTGCCACACACTCATCCGTGGGAATTGAAACGCCGGCGAACTGCGAGATGATCCAGCGATCCGCCAACTGATCGTACAGCACCACCGGATCGCCGCGGCCATTGAACTCGCAAACGCCGCCGAAGCCGCCCCACACAGTTTCGATGCCCGATGGTCCAAGCAAAGAGGCGCCGGTGGTCTTGTCAAAAACCTGGAAACCTTCATTGACGCTCTGAACGTACTGCGTCGCTCCGACCTCGCCGTTAGTATCGGGCGGAGCGCAGTTGCACGAGACGCCGGGGAATGCCATGCCGTTGAAGTTCATGTCGGCCGTCGGCATGTTGGCAGCGGTGAATTCGTCAGCCGCGATCGTCTTTTGGACTACGCGATCGGGAGTGTCTTTGTGGAAGTGTGGAACCTTCGGGTTCTGGTTTGCTTCTCTCTTGGGTTTGAAAACCGGCTTCTGCGGCATTTCCCGCAAGGGTGGCGACGTGTCGTTACGGATAGACTCACCGACCGTAACTTCCTGTTTTCGTCCTTGCACAGGGGCCGTTGTCGCGGCAGCGGACGTGTTGGAGCGTTTGGCCTCGATAATCTGAGGAACGGTTAACACGGCGCCGAAGAGCAGAACGGCTATTACCAGAATGATGACTCTGATTCGCATCCAGGTTTCCTCCCAATTCAGAAGTCCCATAAGACAGGCGAGGGCCGTCTCGGGTGAAGTACTTTTGTCGCTAGTAGAGCTTGGGGCGACAAGGCGTGAAGTAGTGGCACGCTACCATAGTTTAATCAAAAAGGCCAAGAAAATTGGGCCATCTGCGGGCGCCAGCGGGGGCAAGCCCCTCTGCCTGACTTGTTCTCCCCTCACATTTATAAATTCCCAAAGATATAATTTTCCCAACTTAAAAACCTAACTTATACAAATGAGGAAGTGGACTTGTAACAAGTCAGGAAGAGGGGCTTGCCCCCGCTGCTGCGCTTCTTTGCGCCTTTGCGTGAAACTGCTTTAATAAGATGCTGCACATCGAGAAGGGTGGTAAATTCACTCTACAACATCAGGTTTAAAACTGTTCCCCGACAGGTCCGCAAACTATTAAGGAGCAGAAAGCAATGAAAGCATTTTGCATAGCTGTAGCCGCAGTTGGCTTTGCAGCGATTACGATCCTGGCACAGACACAGACCCGACCGGCGGCTCCAGCGAATATCGCCATTATCGACTCATCCGCATTCAGCGACGAGAAAAACGGTATCGCCCGTGTGATGGCGGCAATGCAGCAACTTGAAACGAAGTTCACGCCTTTGCAGGCTGAAATCCGCGGCATGCGGGAGCGCCTGAGTACAATGAGGTCCGAGCTGCAAAAGAAACGCGGGATCCAGGACGCAGCCACGACTGCAAAACAAGCAGACGAAGCAAATCGTCTCGAGATAGAGATCAAGCGCAAGGCTGAAGATGCGCAGGCAAGTTATCAGAGAGAGTCTGTAGCGATGCTCGACCCGCTGCAGAAAGACATCGGCAACGCACTCACGGCGTATGCGCAGTCAAAAGGCGTCACGTTGCTGATCGATGCGAATCGCGTTCCGATTATCTACGCCGCCAGCAGCCTGGACATCACCAAAGAGTTCATTGCCGATTACAACCGGACGCATCCTGCGTCAGTAGCACCGGCACCGGCGCCGGCAAGACCAACTACGTCGCCCGCTGCGCGACCAACGACGTCGCCCGCGCGACCAACGCGGCCGTAACGCAACATAGCTCAGATGTTGAAAAAGGTTCTCCTCCTATCGGCCTCCGCTGGCGCGGGGCACGTGCGTGCGGCTGAGGCCATCGAGAAGGCTTTCAAACAGCTCGATGATGGTAAGGGCACGGAGGTGCAGCACGTCGATGTGCTCAACTACACCAATAAACTCTTTCGCCATCTCTACTCGAAAGCCTACATCGACCTCGTCAATAAAATGCCCGAGGTACCGGGCTGGGTTTACGACAAACTCGACAAACCCTGGAAGAACGAACGCAGGCGTCTGGCCCTCGACAAGCTCAACACGCGCCCGTTTGTTAAGCTGCTGCGCGAATATCAACCCGACCTGATCGTTTGCACTCATTTTCTTCCTGCCGAGGTCGTTTCGTGGCTGAAAGCGAAAGAGCGGCTTGCAAGCCGGCAGGTAATCATCGTTACCGATTTCGACGTGCACGCGATGTGGTTGGTCCATCACTTCGAGCGTTACTTTGTCGCGCTCGAGGAAGCACGCGTCTATCTCGAAGCGTTGGGCATACCCGCCGAGAAGATAACGGTCAGTGGCATTCCGATCGATCCGGTTTTTGCGATCAGGAAAGACAAACAGGAGATGCGCGCCAGGCATGGGCTGGCGTCTGATCGGACCACGATACTGCTCTCGGCGGGTGGATTCGGCGTCGGCTCAGTCGATGCGCTGGTCAATTCGTTACTTCCGTTGCAACATCGCGCACAGATTGTTGCGATCTGTGGTCGCAACGAGGAGTTGAAGCAGCGTTTGACGAAACTTGCGGCGCGCACCAAACCCGATGCAACAGTCATTCTGAAACCCTTTGGTTATACGAACGAGATGGATGAGCTGATGACTGCATCGGATCTGGTGCTCGGTAAGCCTGGAGGTCTAACAACCTCGGAAGCGTTGGCGAAGGGATTGGTGTTCGTGATCGTCAACCCGATACCCGGTCAGGAAGAGCGCAACTCGGATCACCTTCTCGAGGGCGCCGCCGCGATCCGTTGCAACAACCTGCCGGCGCTGTCATATAAACTCGAACGACTGTTAAGCGATCCGGAGCGCTTCAAGTCGATGCAGGCGAACGCGCTGCGCATGGGACGTCCCAACGCGGCCAGAGAGATCGTCGAGCAATTGGTACACTGAGAGATGCCACGGGCTTGCCCCGTGGAGTATCACGATCGCAGCTAACAGACGATCCAAAACCCCGAAGTCGAGATGCCACGGGCTTGTCCCGTGGAGTCTCACGTTCGAGGCTACATAGCTGCGAACGTGAACCTCCACGGCGCAAGGCCGAAGTCATCCAGAAAGTGTTATTAGTTCGCTTAACTAGCAACAATCGTGAGACT
>JAICQI010000265.1 GCA_025937955.1 Pyrinomonadaceae bacterium | reverse complement strand
TTGTAGGGGTGGCCCTCCGTGGCCACCCCAGCGTTGAAAACACACTGGCGTGGCCACGGAGGGCCACCCGTACAAGAGTTATGAGCGAATCGAGACCAGTTGTGCTGAGCATCGCCGGGCTTGACCCATCGGGCGGCGCGGGCATTGTTGCGGATATCAAGACCATCTTCGCGTTGGGGTGTTTTCCGGCGGCAGCGCTGACGTCGATCACGTTTCAGAACACGACCGGAGTCTTTGGCGCTGAACATCAATCCGCTTCGACGTTGCGATCGCAGGTGGAACCGATCGTTCGCGATGTGACCGTTGCCGCGGCGAAGACGGGAATGCTTCCGACTGCGGAGATCGTTGCTGAAGTGGCGCGACTCTTTGGTGAAGGGAATCTGCCGGCGCCGGTCGTCGATCCGGTGGTGGTTGCGACGTCCGGCGACGTGTTAATTGACGAAGAAGCTTTCCACATTCTGACGAGCAAATTAATCCCACTTGCTCGCGTCGTTACGCCCAACATTCCCGAAGCGGAAAAGCTTGCGGGATTCACGATCGAAAGCGAAGCAGACATGCGGCGCGCAGCCGAGAGAATTCAGTCGCTCGGTGCACGCGCAGTGCTCGTGAAAGGCGGGCACAGGCAGATGACGGCTGGTGAAGCAGTTGATGTTCTGCTGAGCGAGAGTTTGACGGAGTTTAGGAGCGAATACCTTGACGTCGGTGAAGTGCACGGCTCTGGATGCACTTTGTCAGCCGCTATTGCAGCAGGCCTTGGAAAAGGGATGACTCTCGAAGAAGCAGTCGGAGCGGCGAAGGAATACGTAACCAACGCAATCCGATCAGCGCCCCGCATCGGCCACGGAGCAAGACCAATTTGAGCCGCAGATGACGCGGATAAAAGTCCAAATTTTATCTGCGTCATCCGCGGCTCAGTTTTACTCGATCGTCACTTTCTCCATCTTAACTTCGGAGACCGGCCGATCACCCGGACCGGTCTGGCTCGTCGCGATTGCATTAACAACGTCCTGCCCCTCAGTAACTCTGCCAAAGATCGTGTAACTTGGCGGTAACGGATAATCGACGTGCATGATGAAAAACTGCGAGCCATTCGTGTTTGGTCCAGCATTCGCCATCGCCATCGTGCCCGCTTTATAACCTCTCTGATACACAGGCGATTTGGAATCGATCTCATCGTTGAAGCGTCCGCCCCATGCCGACTCGCCGCCACGCCCGGTGCCGGTCGGATCGCCACCCTGGATCATGAAGCCTTTGATCACGCGGTGAAAGATGATGCCGTCGTAGTAGCCACGTTGTGCGAGGGTGATGAAGTTTTCCGTTGTCTTGGGTGCGTCCGACTCCAAAAGCTCAACTCGAATCGTTCCCTTGTTCGTTTGGATTACTGCGGTTCGATTTGCCATGTTTTCTCCTTACTGGTTGATTAACTGCGGCCGGTTCAAGATGAATTGCTCGATCGCGAGCGCCACACCGTCCTCGCGGTTCGAAGCAGTCGGGTGCAAGCCGGCAATTTCACGCAAAGTCAGCGGCGCATTCGCCATCACGACGCCTACGCCCGCGAATAGCAGCATTTCGAGATCGTTGTAGTTGTCGCCGATGGCCATGATCTCTTCGCGAGTCGCGCCCAACTCGGCTGCTGCTGCGGCGACGCCCGCGCCTTTTGAAGCTGCTGGATTAACGATGTCCAGCAACGTGAAATCCTGTTCGAGATATTTTGTGCTGAGAAGTTTCACACTGGATCCGAGCTCCGACTTGAGCGTCTCTTCGAGCTGATCCATTTCTGCGCAGCCGCCGGAGAATGCGAGATGGATCGGGTCGTGGTCCAGGTAGTTTTCCAGCGACGTGACTTGCTGTACCGCGTTTGCGCCTTCTTCGCCATGAATTCTTCGCGCCCAGGTAATGTATTTATGAGCGGCGGAGTTTTCACCGCGAATGTGATCGTAAACAAGTACGCCCAGTCCTTCGTGATCGTCACTCAGCAACGCGTCCGCGCCGGCCGCACGCCCGACTCGCAATGCTTCACGCGCGGGTGCGAGTGGCAGCGGCAGCACCGAAACTGTCTCGAGTGACCCGGCGTGTTTGGTCAGCGCGCCATTGTGTGAGATCAGCGGAATGTCGAGGCCGAGCTCCAAAGCCACCGGACGCGAATCACGAAAGCGCCGCCCGGTCACGAGCGCCACGCGCACGCCCTGTTCGCGTGCATTATCAATTGCGATGCGATTGCGCTCAGAAATACGTCCACGAGAATCGAGCAGAGTCCCGTCCAGATCGAGAGCCAGAAGACTTATCGCCATAGAGAAAGCACAAGGTAAAGGAAGCGAAGGCAGAAGGCAAAGGCCGCCATAAAAAGGCACAAAAAGCACCAAGAAATCCTTTTTGCTTTTTGCGCCTTTTTGTGGCTGATCCTTCTTCTTTGTACCACCCTGTGATATTATGCGCCCCCCACTTAGCTACAACAGAAACTTTGGAGGTAAAAGGGATGCGAAGACTAGGAATGTCTATTGCAGTGATCGCCTTGGTGTCGGCAGCGTCTATTGTCCTCGCTCAGGGCTTCAAGCAAATAAGTGAAATTTTAACCGGGTACGAAGAAGTCCCCGCTGTTTCGACCACCGGAAATGGCACGTTCAATGCCACCATTAGCAAGGATGGAAGCCGGATTGACTGGGAGCTGAGTTACGCCGACACTCAAAGTGCGGTACAGCAAGCCCATATCCACCTCGGACAAAAGGACGTGAACGGCGGTATAAGCGTTTTCCTCTGCACCAACCTTGGCAACGGTCCCGCCGGGATTCAACCTTGTCCAGCGGCGCCGGCAACGATTTCAGGCACTATCTTCGCCGCGGACGTGAGTCCGAATATCCCCGCTACCGCCGCAGCCCGTGGGCAGGGACTGAATACCGGTGAGATCGAGGAGTTGATCCAGGCTATCCGTGCCGGAATGACATACGTTAACGTTCATACCACGGCAATACCGAGTGGAGAAATCCGCAGCCAGATCAGCAAAGATCATCGTCACCCATAAGAACCATTCCTGATTGAAGTTTTTTGCTCCGAGTGCAAGGGGTTTGCTGCATCCTATTCTTACCCCTTGCACCTCGTCTCGAACCCTGCCAAGCTAAAATCCATGTACATTACACATCTCGAATGCGGCCTCTGCGGGCTGGAGCACGAGGCACGTCGGTTGCTCAACCTTTGTCGCGCTTGCGGTAAACCTTTGCTGGTTCGCTACGACTTAGAGCGCGCTCAACAAACGTTGACGAAGGAGTCGCTCGCGTCCAGACGATCCGACCTCTGGCGCTATCGCGAAGTGCTTCCCGTCGATAACGACGAGAACATAGTCTCGTTTGGCGAAGGTTGGACGCCGCTGCTGCGGGCGAGCCGGTTGGGTGAGAGCATCGGGCTTCGAGAGCTTTTCATCAAAGACGAATCGCAGAACCCGACACAGAGTTTCAAAGCGCGCGGCATGGCGGCGGCGGTGTCGATGGCCAAAGAGCTCGGCGCGAAGAAACTCGCGGTGCCATCGGCAGGAAACGCAGCCGGCGCCCTCGCTGCTTACGCGGCCCGCGCGGGACTCGAGGCGTTCATCTTCATGCCACGCGATACGCCGCGGGCGAACGTTGTCGAGTGTGAGCAAACCGGCGCGCACGTGACGTTGATGGATGGGTTGATAACTGATTGCGGCGCGGAAGTAGGCAGGCGCAAAGAAGCAGAAGGCTGGTTTGACGTGTCAACCTTGAAGGAACCGTATCGCGTCGAAGGAAAGAAGACGCTCGGTTACGAAGTCGCGGAACAACTCAACTGGGAATTGCCCGACGTGATCATTTATCCCACCGGGGGCGGAACGGGCTTGATTGGAATGTGGAAAGCGTTCGACGAGATGGAGCGCATGGGTTGGATCGGAAGCAAGCGGCCACGCATGGTGACTGTGCAGGCGGCGGGTTGTGCGCCGATTGTGCGGGCGATCGAGGAAGGGAAGCGGTTCGCGGATGAGTTTCCAAACGCCGCGACAACTGCTTCGGGTTTGCGAGTGCCGAAGGCTATTGGGGACTTTTTGATACTTGATGCGTTACGTGAATCGGGTGGAACGGCGGTATCGGTAACTGATGAAGAGTTGATTGCGGCAACTCGCGAGATCGGGGCGGCGGAAGGAGTGTTTTGTGCGCCTGAGGGTGCGGCATGTCTGCCGGCTTTAAGGAAGTTGATTGATTCAGGCGATGTTAAGGCAAGTGATCGTGTCGTTTTATTCAATACCGGATCGGGTGTGAAATACATGGAGTCATTTGCCACGGATTAACACTGATTTGGAGGTTTTGGAGTGAGGTATTTCGGAATCATTTTGTTGCTGTTCGCTACGGTAACAGTATCGGCACAACAACCGTGGTTAACTGATGCGGAGCGCGCGCGGTTTGAGGAACTGCGGCGCAGCGGGCTCGACGCCCTTTACAATATCGACTACGACAAAGCACAAACGGATTTCAAAGAGATCGTTAAACTCAATCCCAATCACCCCGGCGGTTATCAATTGCTGGCGGCGCGTCTCTGGATCAAGACGCTTTATGAAACGCGCCGCTTGCAGGTTTCGCTTTACAGTTCCGAATCGTTTTATACAAACGGCGACGACAAAGTCGATCCGAAGATCGTGACCGAGTTTCGCAATCTTACTCGCGAAGCAAAACGTCTGGCAGAAGCACGACTCAAACAAGAACCGAAGAACATCGAAGCGCTCGACTTTCTAGCTAACACTGAAGGACTGAAAGCCGCTTTCGAAGAAGCAGTCGAGCGACGCCACTTCTCGGCGCTGCGCAACGGCAACGACGCCGTCAATCGTCACCGTGAAGTTTTGAAACTCGATCCAAAGTACATTGACGCTCAAATCACAATCGGACTTTACGAGTACGTCGTTGGATCTTTGCCATTGCCGGTGAAGTTACTTGCCGGCGCTACCGGTTACCGTGGCTCGAAGAAGCGCGGGCTCGCGCTACTGGAACAGGTCGCCAAAGAGGGCCGCTGGGCTCAGGATGACGCGAAAACTGTCTTGATACTGCTTTACACACGTGAAAAGCGTTATGCCGACGCGCTCAAATTTACTCGTGAACTCAGCGCCAAGTATCCGCGCAATTATCTGCTGCGTTTGGAGACTGCGGACGCATTGGTCTCGCTTGCCGGAGTAAAGCGCAAAGAGAACGATTTGGTGGGCGCTGTACAGGCAGAAAAAGAGGCGTTCGCGACTTTCGACGAGATGCTGCGCGATCGAAACGTACGCGACACCGCGGCGCGGGCGCTCGATTTGATCCATTTCAAGTATGGCGAAGCGCTCTTAATTGCCGGCTACCACGATCGCGCCGCAAAAGAGTTTCTGGCGGCAACTAAAGTCGATCGCGGCGAAGCCGGTCTGATCACGATGGCCCATCTTTATGCCGCGCGGTCGTACGACGCCGCGGGCAAACGCGACGAGGCGTTGGCCCAGTACAAGGAAGTGCTGTCGCGTCCAAACGTTTACGACGCACACGACGAAGCGAAGCGCGGTTTGCGCCAGGCTTACAAGACAGAACAGACGGTGAAATCTGAGGTCGAACAATAATGGGTACTCATCAACAAACACGTCCTAGACGCCTTTTACTCTGTCTCGATGGAGTGCCACATCAACTGATCGAGCAGGCGAAGAGTCGCGGATTGTTCGACGCCTTTGGAGCGCCGACACGCCTGCTCTCACCCTTTCCGACGATGACTAACGTCGCTCTGTCAGCCATGCTCGGCGCAACACCACCGGCGGGCTATGAGAGTCTGTATTTCGATCGCAAAGCAAAAGAGCTGCGTGGCGGCATCGGGAAGTATCTCGGCCGTCGGACGCCTGACAAGGTCCCTTCGTCGTACATGGACGAGCTCGATTACCAGGAACCTTTGCCGTTTGAGTTTCTGATCTACGTAGCGCCCGAAAAAATCTGGCGCGCTGACATGCAGCGCTTTCGCGAGCGCTTCCGCGCAGCGCCGCAGAACCGCGACTACTTTGCGTTTCTCAAAGCAACGGATGGATTGCTGCACGCACAGGGACCCGCGCGCCTGGGGATCGCGCTCGAGTCGCTCGATAAGATCCTGCGCGAGATTCAGAGTTATTGTGGGAATGAAACCGAGATCGTGATGTTCTCGGATCACGGCATGAATCTCGAAGAGAACCGCCGCGTGCCGCTCGCCTCAACTCTGCGCCAGCGAGGCTTTCAAGTTGTCATCCCTGCGTTTGGTCTTTGCAGTTACGCGGCGCTGTATTGTCAGGACGAAAATCAGATTCCGGAGATCGCGCGCGCGAGCGTGGAAGTCACCGGCGTGGATTTCGCCGTCTACAAGGATGGCTCCGACGCTGTTGTCGAAAGCGACCGAGGGCAGGCGCGCATTGAATACCAGCCGGCCACGGAGTGTTATCGATATGTAAAGATGACTGGCGATCCACTCGAGTTGGGCAAGTTTCAAAGTGAATTTGAAACTGATGCACACTGGTTTGAGCAGACTGCCGGGCATCGTTATCCTGACGCGCTCGCAAATATCTACAAGTCAATCTTTACTCATCGAGTGAAACACACGGGCGACATTCTTCTCTCGATGAAAGACGGTTATTACTACGGCTGGTCACCTTTTGGCCGCTTCGTCCGGCTCGCAGCCACTCACGGCAACGCACTACAGCCAAGCTCAAATGCCTTTCTCATGAGCACGCACCGGCAACTTCCCGGCTACGTGCGTGCGGATGACGCAAGAGCCCTCTTACGTTAATCTGGTGGCTGTGTGGAACAGCGTGTCAGCAGAGCCTGCGGTCGAGACGTCCGCCCTCGTCAAGCAGTTTGGTGATTTTGTCGCAGTCGATCACATCGACCTGCGCATAAACCGCGGCAGCTTTTTCGGATTCCTCGGGCCTAACGGAGCTGGCAAATCAACCACCATCAAAATGCTCACCGGCCTGCTCGCGCCCACCAGCGGCGAGTTGCGAGTGCTTAATTTCGATGTCGCGAAACAACCGATGGAAGTGAAGCGACGCATCGGAGTCGTGCCTGAAGACTTGAACCTGTTCGAGCGATTGACGGGCGCTGAGATGTTGTCGTTTACCGGGCGCATGTACGGGCTCCGCACCGAAGAGATCGCGCAACGCTCGAAAGAGTTGCTCGACCTGATGGACCTCCAGGACGAACCGCGAAAACTGATCATTGAATACTCGCACGGCATGAAGAAGAAACTCTCACTCGCCTGCGCGCTGATTCATCGACCGGAGATACTTTTTCTCGATGAACCGTTCGAAGGCGTCGACGCGATCGCATCGCGCACGCTGAAAGATCTGCTGTCGCGACTGACCGCACGCGGGCTAACAGTATTTCTCACGTCTCACGTCCTCGAGATAGTCGAGCGGCTTTGCAGCGACATCGCAATCATCGCGCAGGGCAAATTACTCGCCTCCGGCTCACTAAACGAGCTACGAAAAGGAATCCGTTTGGAAGGCGACGGTGAAGGCCCCGTCTCGCTGGAGGAGTACTTCATCCACGTGGTCGGAGGCACACGCGCCGGCAGCGAAGAGGAAGTGTTGCAGTGGTTAACTTAAGGAAGAATTTAGTCACTAAAAATAGAACAAGTCAGGAAGAGGGGCT
>JAICQI010000249.1 GCA_025937955.1 Pyrinomonadaceae bacterium | reverse complement strand
TGTGTGCGCGCACTTCAGGTTCCTGTAAATGCACGGTGGCGCGGGCGGCGGCGCTCAGGACCAGGCGATATGGGAAATGGCGCTCCACCCAAATATCGCGCAGCCCGGCGCGTTGGGCCAACTCATGAAACTCATCAACTTTGAAACTTCGCAGTATCGACAACGCCCCATCGTGTCGCAACAACCGATTGTGCAAAACCAATTTCCCAAGTGTCGTGTAAAGCAGATACGCAATCGGATGCCGGTGAAGATCGATAACAAATATTCGCCGTTTCGCCACGCGACTCATCTCACGAAGAATCTGCACCACCTGCTCGTCAACAAAGTGATGCGTAAACAGCGAACAGATCACGTAATCAAACTGCGCCTCGGAAAACGGAAGCGTCAACGCATCGCCACGCACCGAGCTGATCTCATCAAAACGATCCGACCCCTCGTTAATCGACTCCGCCATGCGCTCGTTCAACTCCAGCCCTACCGCACGCAACTGTCGCCCAGTTTGCCTGGCCCATACCGTCGCTACGCGCAGCAATTCTCCCGAACCAGCTCCCACATCCAGCACCGAAAAGCTCCGCAACCCCTGCTCTTCGATCTCGCGCAACAGCGTGGTCTTCAGACTATGCGCGTCACCCATCCAGCGGTTAACGAACTGTAGCTCCCCAATACAACCCTCATACTCTTCCGCCGTGTAGTTACCGGTGTCGATGTATTCGAGCCGGTGGCTGCGCTGCTTAAACTTTTGAAACATATGGACCACTGATCAACGATCGAGCTTTTGGACCACCAACGCACTGTTCTTCGAGCCAAAGCCAATACAATTGCAGAGAGCAATTCTTACGCTTGCTTCACGGGCTTCGTTGGGGACGTAGTCGAGATCACAATCAGGGTCAGGTTCGTCGAGATTAATCGTGGGCGGGATCTTGTTCGTATGCATGGCGCAGAGCGCGGCGCTCAGACCGGCAGCGCCGCTCGCGCCCTGCGGATGTCCGATTTGTGACTTCGTAGCCGACATCGGAATGCGTGCAGCCTGACCGTCAAACGCGAGCTTCAAAGCACTGGTCTCGATACGATCGTTGAGCAGGGTCGAGGTGCCGTGCAAGTTAACGTAATCGATGTCTTTTGTATCGCAGCCAGCATCCTCGAGCGCCAAACGCATCGCGCGCGCCGGCTCGTCGCCGTCTTCGGCAAGGCGAACGCGATGATAAGCATCGCAAGTGGCGCCGTAGCCGGTTATCTCGGCATAGATCTTCGCGCCGCGCTCGGTCGCGTGTTTGAGTTCCTCCAACACGTAGATCCACGCGCCCTCGCCGAGCACGATTCCGGATCGATTGCGTGAGAACGGACGCGAAGCGCGATGCGGCTCGTCGTTCCAATCACTTGTCAACACCGTCATGAGATTGAACGCCGCGAGAATGCCGGGCGCGATCGGCGCATCAACGCCGCCGGAAAGCATCACGTCCTGTCGACCCAGTGCGATGTGCTGCGCCGCGTACGCCATCGCGTCAGTCGAGCTGGTGCAACCAGTCGAAACGATGTGCGACAGACCACGCAGGCCAAACGCCATCGACAACTCGCTCGACAGTCCGCCGTGCGTCGAAGCGGGAATCGTGTAGACACTCGCTTTGCTGGTTGGACCAACGTACCAGTATTCGTATTGCTGTTCTGTGAAGGCGAGACCACCGCCGCCGGTGCCGAGCTCTACACCGAACGCACGACGCTCCGCCAGTGATAAATCATTAGTAAAGAGTTTCGCGTCTTCCAACGCTTCACGTGCCGCCGCGAGCGCGAGCGGCACGGTGCGCGGCACGTGTTTGCGATCTTTGGGATTGAGTTGCGACTGCCAATCGAACGAAGGAACTTCCGCTGCAATCTGAACCGGATAACTGGAAGGATCAAAAGCCTCAATCCTGCGGACGCCGCTCTGGCCCGTTATCAACCCATTCCAAAACGCGTCGCGCCCGATTCCGAGCGGTGTCACACACCCCATTCCGGTAATGACAACCCGGCGTGGACGCGTCAACGCTTTGAACATTGAGGATAATCCGTATTTATCCGTGAGAATCTGCGGCTAAACCTTCTGGCCGCACTCGTTGCAGAACTTCGCGCCGGGACTCAGCTCCGCCTGACAGTTCGCACACTTCGTGGCCGTTCCCTGCTTGGCACCACACTCCGTGCAGAACTTCACGCCAGGTGCGTTCTGATGACCACACTGCGGACACGCCACGCCGGCAGGAGCGGTCGCACCGCCACCGCCGCCTTCCTTCGACTGCTTCATGGCATCGCTCATAGCGCCCGCCATGGCATTGCCGAGCGCAAAGCCGGCACCGAGTCCAACACCTGTGCCCGCGCCGCCGCTCGGATTCTGCGCTGCATCGCGCATCGCATCTGCAGCCTGAAACTGAGCGTAACGTCCTACATCGCCAATCACGCCCATCGAAGTGCGCTTGTCCATCGCCGCTTCGACTTCCTGCGGCAGCGAAATGTTTTCTATAACAAACTTGGTCAACTCGAGTCCGAAGGTTTTGAACTCTTCATTCAGCTTGACGCGTATGAACTTGCCGAGCTCATCGTAGTTTGACGCCAGGTCGAGCGCCGCGATCTTCGACTCACCGAGAGCATCGCTGAAGCCACTTACCAACGTGCGCTTCAACTGACCTTCAACGTCTTCCGTGACAAACCGTCCACTCGTTCCCGCGATCTCTTTAATGAACGCCTGCGGATCGGCAACACGCATCGAGTAGATTCCGAACGCGCGCAGACGCACCATGCCGAAATCAGCATCGCGCATCATTATCGGGTTTGGCGTGCCCCACTTCAGATCGGTGAACTGTCTGGTGTTGACGAAGTAAACCTCGGCTTTGAACGGCGAGTTGAAGCCGTACTTCCACGCGCCGAGCTTTGAAAGGATCGGCGTGTTGCCGCCATCGATCGTGTAACGACCCGGGGGAAACTGATCGGCGATTTGTCCCTCGTGTACAAAAACCGCCGCTTGCGATTCGCGGACGATGAGTTGCGCTCCGTTTTTGATCTCCTGGTCTTTGACCGGAAACCGGTACAAGAGGGTGTTTGGCGAGTCGTCGAGCCACTCGATGACTTCGATGAATTGCGACGTCGGACTTAGGCGATCAAGTATTCCCATCTTTGGCCTCACTCTGAGCAGATTTTGAACTGTGGGAGAGATTATACAGATCCGCGTTTGTCCGCGAAAACCGTGGACCTTTTGCGAAGGAAGATCAGGGCCGTCAGGCCGCCCGCCATATCGATAAAACTGTCGAAAACAGAAGCAGTTCGGCTGGGCACAAAACTCTGGTGATACTCGTCAATTAAGGCGTAAACGATGATCAGCGTCGCCGAGATTAGAAACCACCGCCGGCTGATCCCGGGCCGCGGCGAGGTGCGAAAAGCACGCGCGGCCAGGAAGCCGAGAATCGCGTACTCCGTGAAATGTGCAATCTTTCGCGTGATGAAGTGGATTGTCGCCAGCGTTTCCATACTCGTGTTTGGAAACAACCAGAGCACCAGTGGTCCGATGATGCGCGACGTGTTGCTGGCGTTGAAACTGGCGGAGGAAGCGTAAGAAATAAAAACGAGCCAGGCGACAAGCGGAAGGTAGCGACTCAGAAACCTGCGCACAGTTATTTATTTTTGTGCTTTATGTGCATTTTGTGGCTAAAGCGCTGCTGCTCCGGAAACGACTTCGATGATCTCGTTTGTAATCGCAGCCTGGCGAATGCGGTTCATGTTGAGCGTCAAACTGTCGATCAGCTCACTCGCATTCTTCGACGCGGAATCCATCGCCGTCATGCGCGCGCCCTGTTCGGACGCAACTGACTCCAGCAACGCCCGAAAGATCTGCGTCTCAATCAAACGCGGCAGGAGCGTGCTGAACATCTGCTCAGGCGGTTGCTCGTAAATGTAATCGACCAGATTGGCAGCTTGTTGAGGCTTCTCTTCTTCCTCTGCTTTGCCGCGCGAAACGGGCAGCAACTGCTCCAGCACCACGCGCTGTGAAAGCACTGACTTGAACTCGTTGTAAAGGATGAAGACCTTATCGATCTCTTCATCCTCGGTGTGCTCCTTGATGATGGCTTGCGCGACCTCGAGCGCTTCCGAAAATTCGACCCGGCCTTTCCCCGTCAAACCCAGAAACTCGCTCGTAATCGTCGCGTGACGATTGCGGAAGAAGTCGCGGCCCTTTCGACCGATCGCCATGATCTCGACGTTCTTGTCAGGGTTATCACGAATGAAAGCCTGCGCCGCCTTCGTGAGGTTGGTATTGAACGCGCCACACAAACCTTTATCGGCCGTGATCAGGACCAGCAGGTAACGCTGATCGCCGCGCAGGTCGAGTAGTGGATGATGAAAATCCTGATCGGTTCGGTTGGCGAGCTCGCCCAGCACGTCCCCCATCTTGTTCGCAAACGGACGCGCCATCACCACGCGATCCTGCGCGCGTCTGAGTTTCGCGGCAGAGACCATTTTCATGGCCTTGGTGATCTGCTGCGTGTTCTTTACCGACTTAATGCGCCGGCGAATGTCCAGAAGGTTTGGCATCGTTCAATTGGTTACGCAGTCGGAGCAGCAGCGCTGGTCGCCGGCCTGACCGTAACTCCAGCGAAATCGTCCGTAGCGGATCCTTTCTGCCAATCAACCTTGAAGTCTTCCAACACCTGCTTCAGTCCGGCCTTGATGTCATCGGTCAACGATTTCTGTTCGCGGATGTCGGAGAGCAGACCCGGGTGCGAGTTCTCAACAAATTTCAGCAGACCGGTTTCGAACCCGCGGATGTCTTCGACCGCGATGTCGTCTGTGTAACCGTTGGTCGCGGCCCAAATCACCAGCACCTGTTTCTCGACGTCCATCGGCTGATACTGCGGTTGTTTCAGTATCTCTGTCAGCCGCTGTCCGCGGGCGAGCTGTGCCTGCGTCGCCTTGTCAAGGTCAGAACCAAACTGCGCAAAGGCTTGCAGCTCGCGGAACTGGGCCAGGTCAAGACGAAGCGTTCCCGCGACCTGTTTCATGGCTTTGATTTGCGCCGAACCGCCTACACGCGAAACGCTGTTGCCCACGTTGATGGCAGGACGGAAGCCACTGTTAAAGAGGTCGGCTTCGAGGAAGATTTGTCCGTCAGTGATCGAGATCACGTTGGTCGGAATGTAGGCGGAGATGTCGCCGGCCTGCGTTTCGATGATCGGCAAGCTCGTCAGTGAACCACCACCTTTAAGGTCGGAGAGTTTTGCGGCTCGCTCCAACAAGCGCGAGTGCAGATAAAAGACGTCGCCGGGATAAGCTTCGCGGCCCGGTGGACGTCGCAGCAACAACGAGATCTCGCGATACGCGGCGGCCTGTTTAGAAAGATCGTCGTAAATCGTGAGTGCGTGCTTGCCATTGTCGCGGAAGTACTCGCCCATCGCCGCGCCGGAATAAGGCGCGAGGAACTGCATCGCCGCCGGATCCGAAGCCGTCGCCTTGATCACGATGGTGTAGTCCATCGCGCCGAAATCCTGAAGTGTCCTGACGACCTGGGCCACCGTCGAAGCCTTTTGACCAATCGCAACGTAGATGCAGATTACGTCTTTGCCCTTCTGGTTGATGATCGTGTCAACCGCAACCGCCGTCTTTCCTGTCTGGCGATCGCCAATGATCAACTCGCGCTGGCCGCGACCGATCGGAACCATCGCGTCGATAGCCTTGAGACCTGTTTGCAGTGGCTCTTTCACGGGTTGCCTGTCGATCACGCCGGGAGCGATGCGCTCAACCGGACTGTAGTGCTCTGTGACAATGGGACCAGCATCATCGATCGGATTGCCGAGGCAGTCGACCACGCGCCCGATAAGGGCGTCACCCACGGGCACCTCCATGATGCGTCCGGTGCGCTTTACGAGATCCCCTTCTCGGATCGTCTGGAAATCACCGAACAACACGGCGCCGACTTTGTCTTCTTCAAGGTTCAAGGCCAGACCGCGAACGTCATTCGGAAACTCGAGCAGCTCGCCGGCCATGACTTTTTCGAGGCCGTGTAGCTCAGCAATTCCGTCTCCGATCTTGATGACCGTTCCGACTTCCATAACCGTCACTCCGGTTTCGAAGTTCTCGATCTGTTTGCGAATGATCTCGTTAATTTCGCTGGCTCTGATTTCGTCCATAATGTCCTCTATAAACCGCTGGTCGGCGTTATTGACCTGCCATCTCCGCTGCTAATCGATCAAGCTGGCTTTGTACTGAACCGTCGTAGATGGTAGAGCCGACGCGTGCGACTAAACCGCCGATGATGGATTCGTCTGTGCTAAAGCTCATGCGGACCTGGCGTCCAGTCGCAGCCGCCAATGTTTCGTGTAATGAGTTTTTCAATTCTTCCGGGATCGGCCGCGCAGTTGTAACGTGCGCCGCCACCATTCCGCCACGTTCGTCGAGAATCTGACCAAACCGCGTTGCTATGACTCCCAACTGCGAGAGGCGCTGGTTCCTTAACAAGACGCGCAGGAAGCTCGCCGTTGTTTCCCTCACGCGAGTGCGTGCGATCAGATCTTCCAGGAGCTTTCGTTTGTGGTCGTAGATAATGGTGGGATTCGCAAAGACTTCTTTCAACTGCGAGTGGGTTTCGATCATTGCCGCCCACTGGTCCAACTCTCTTTGAACCTCGCGTTCTTCGTGTCGATCGATGGCCACATCAGCGAGGGCCGTAGCGTAGCGGCGTGCAATCGTTTGCAGGCTCAAACCGTGGTCCTCCTCAAATCACCAATGCTCTCCTTTATTAAGAACGTGTCGTCCTCGGGCCGCATCTGCTTTCGCACTGACTCGCGCGCCAGCTCGACACTTCTCATGGCGAGGAATTGGCGCAGTTCTTTGCGGGCCAATTTATTCGCGCTTTCTATCTCTCGCTGCGCCTGCTGTTTCAGCTTGTCCTTTTCGTTAGTTGCTGCCTGGGCCAGTCGCTTCCGCTCGGCTTCTGCTTCCTGTGTCGCTTGTTTGTGGATCGCGCCGACGTGCTCATCAACGCGGCTTAGCAGGTCATCTGCTTCAGCCACTCGGGCCAATGCCTGTTCGTGTTCAGTTTGAGCAGCCAACAACTCTTGGTGAATAGCGTCGCGTCGCGCCAGGAGCGCTTCGTTGATCTTTTTACGCAGTACGTAAATGGCCGCGGTTGTAAAAATGGCAAGGTTCAAAAACTTCCAGAGTTCAAGCCCCGGGTAGTTGAACCACTCCATCCATTCTCCACCAGACGCAAGTAACAGCATGATTTATTCTACGGAGGTTGTCGACCGGGTTTACGGATTGGGTCGACGCAGTATTTGAGCACTTATCAAACTACTGATGGCGCCTGCCTGTGCCTCGAGTTCTTTCTTTGCCGCCTCTTCCTGTCGTCGCGTATTTTCAATTCGGTTCTGAACCTCTCGCGACATCTCTTCACGATAAAGTCGAACTGCTTCGTCTTTCGCTTTCAGACCTTCTGCTCGTTCTTTTTCAAGAAGCCTGTAGCCGTCGCCCCTGGCCTCGCGCAGGGCGTCGTTATATTTCTTGAGTTTCTCTTCAGTCTCCGCAGCCAGCATCTTTGCTTCCTGGAGACGACCTTCGACCTGGCGCTCTCGCTCTGCGAGAGTCCTATTTATAGGCTTCAACAAAGTACGGTTCAGGACAAAAACCATGACGGCCACCATTAACATGTGGATCAGTAATGTACCGTCAGGAACCAACTGAATTGAGGCCTCTAAAAGAACCATCCGTTCCCTCTAATCTGTGTGCAAACTGTGGTTACTGAAAAGCGCGCGAGTCTAACATGGGGCAAAGTGCGGGTCAACCGAAGCGGGCCACAAAAAGGCACACAAAGGAGATTTTCAACTTCTGTTTTACATTGTGCTCTCGGGCCGAACTGTAGGGGCGGCACTCCGTGGCCGCCCGCGGTTGCTGCCATTCGGAGGACGGGCGGCCACGGAGT
>JAICQI010000555.1 GCA_025937955.1 Pyrinomonadaceae bacterium | reverse complement strand
CCGTTTAAGTCGCACCCGCAGGAAATACTGAAGAAGCATCCGCTTAACCAGTATGGCTGCACGGTCTGTCACGGTGGGCAGGGTTTTGCTACCGACACGGAATCGGCGCATGGGTTTGTCGAGCACTGGGAAGAACCGCTGATGGGCAAACAGGTGAGCGATCTTTACCTGATCAAGGACCGGCGAGCAATGATGCAGATCAACTGCAATACCTGTCATCGCTACGACCGCGAGACCAAAGGAGCGGACTACATCAATCAGGGCAAGCAACTAGTGGCGGAAAAAAACTGCCGTGCCTGCCACACGATCAACGATCGTGGTGGGACGATCGGGCCTGATCTGACTTACGTCGGAGATAAATCGCCGGAGCAATACGATTACTCACGCATGCTCGGTGTCAAGACAGCCTTTGCCTGGCACGTTGCCCATTTACAGAATCCGAAAGCGCTAGTGCCGGAAACAGTAATGCCGAATTTTGGTTTTAACAGCCGCGATGCGCAGGCGCTGGGACTGCTGGTCATGAGTTGGCGAAGGAGCACGATCCCTGCCCGTTACTTGCCGGGTGTGAAGTTTAGCGAACAGCAGACTGCGGAAGAGATTGAGAAAGAAAAACGCATGCTCGAAGGTGAGGGCGCATTCTTCGTCAAGAAGGGATGCTTCGTCTGTCACTCAGTAAGCACACTAGGCGTCGAATCTGCTTCCAAGATTGGCCCCGATCTTTCGGAGGCAGTGACCGACGTGCAGAGCCGTTTCGGCAAACAGCTCGAAGATTTTTTAAACAACCCGACGGGCACGATGGCCGTCGTTTTATCAACGCAGATCATTTTGTCCCCTGAAGAGAAGAGAGAAGCGGTGGAGAAATTGAAGATTGCCTACCAGAAGAAAATGGAGCAGCAGGCTCAATCCGCCGCGGCGCAGAGCCCTCAAGCGCAAGCAAAGCCGAGTCCTTCGCCGCCGAAAAGGTAAGGCCTGGGACAGTCAGTGCGCATGAGAGAGTAAGAGCCAGCCAGGCTCCGAGGGCAAAAGGTGAAGCGTTCATTTCCCCAAAAGGAGGGATACATGAAAGGCAATCATTCAAAACTAACCTGGTTTGGTGTGGGTGCGTTGAGCGCGCTGCTGATTTTTTTCGTCTACGCGGGCTGTGCGAAAAAGCCGACCGTCGAAAGAGGTGACGTCGCAGAGGCTGCCATCGCCAGTTATGTAGCGCCAGGTGACACAGACGAATACTACCTTTTTTACTCAGGCGGCCATTCCGGCAATGTCTACGTCGCAGGCGTCCCCTCAATGAGGCACATCTCGACGATACCGGTCTTTGCGCCGTACCCGGCGACGGGCTACGGCTTCGATAAAGAATCAAAAGAGATGCTGGGCGGGTTCACCTGGGGTGACGTGCATCATCCGGCTCTTAGCGAGACCGGCGGCGATTACGACGGACGCTGGCTCTTTGTCAACGACAATGCCAACAACCGGATGGCGCGGATTGACCTGAGGGATTTTAAGACGAAGCAGATATTTGGGCCTGTCCCGAATATCTCCGGTTATCACGGCGGATCGTTCGTCACTCCCAACACGGAATACGTTTTGGCCGCGTCTCGCTTTTCGGTTCCCTTGCCAAAAGGGACTTACGAGCCAATGGAAGACTACGCGACAAAGTTCAAGGGCATCGTCGCCGGCCTCGCCATTGATCCGACTACCGGTAACATGAGCAACGGCTGGCAGATCCTAATGCCGCCGTTCGATTTTGATCTCGGTGACGCGGGCAAGGCCGCGAGCGATGGGTGGGCCTTCTGGACCAGTTACAACACCGAGCGCGCAATCGGTAAGCTCGAGGTAACTTCAACACAGAGAGACCGTGATTACATCATCGCCGTAAACTGGAAAGAGGCTGAAAAGGCTGCCAACGAAGGCCGGGGCGTCAAGCTCATCGATGGCGTTAAGGTCATCGATCCTAAAGAGGCGCCCGGCATTGTCTATCTCATCCCCTGCAGCAAGAGTCCGCACGGCGTGGATGTAAGTCCTGACGGCAAATGGATCATCGGCAGTGGCAAGCTTCAGTCCATCACGACGGCCTTCAGCATGGAAAAAGTGCTGACCGCCATCCAGAACAAAGACTTCACCGGCGATGAGGATGGAATCCCGGTGCTTAACTACGAGAAGGTCAGGGAGGCTGAAGTCAATGTGGGTTTGGGGCCACTGCACACGCAGTTTGATGACCAGGGCTACGCTTACACGTCTCTCTTCGTCGAAAGCGCCGTCGCCAAGTGGAAGCTCGGCACGTGGGAAGTAGCCGACAAAATTCCGATCAGCTACAACATTGGCCACCTTGCCACCGCCGAAGGCGATACCGTTAACCCCGACGGGAAGTATCTCATAGCACTCAACAAGCTTTCACACGGGCGGCACATGAACGTTGGACCATCGCAGCCTGAAAGCTCGCAACTCATCAACATCAGTGGCGAGAAGATGAAGTTGATCTACGACGCTTTCACTGAGCCTGAGCCGCATTACGCACAACTCATCAGGGCCGACAAGCTAAAGCCGATTGAGGTTTATCCGAAAGAGGAAAACAAGAATCCCAATGCCATCTGGGATATGAAGGATGCTTCAGTTACCAAAAACGGGTCAGATGTCACCGTCAAGCTGATCGCGGTACGCAGCAGCTTCGAACCCAACAAGATTGAAGTCAATCAGGGCGACAAGGTGACAATTCACATCACTAACATCGAGCAGACTACCGACGAGCTGCACGGATTCGGTTTGCTTGAGTACAACATGAACGTGGTGATTGATCCGGGAG
Source organism: Pyrinomonadaceae bacterium (assembly GCA_025937955.1). Classification (GTDB taxonomy): domain Bacteria; phylum Acidobacteriota; class Blastocatellia; order Pyrinomonadales; family Pyrinomonadaceae; genus PSRF01. The sequence continues at coordinate 1,781 of JAICQI010000555.1, read as the reverse complement.
AGACGAAGGTCGTCGAGTTCGTGGCGGATAAGGCCGGAGTTTTCCCCTATTACTGCACCAACTTCTGCTCGGCACTCCACCAGGAGATGCAGGGCTATTTGTTAGTCAAACCGAAGTAAGCTGCCGGTTTGTTTGCTAAGGAGACAAGATCAATGAAGAAGATAGAGGTTCGGTACTGAGTCCTTTGACCCGTTAAGCGGGTAATTGCTGCCCGTGTGGCAGCACAATTGAATGAGGAGCCTGACATCGATGCCCGGATCGCAAAAGGTGGGCTGGGTGAGCTCAGCGTCCGTGCAGATGGGCAGGAAGTTGTTCGGACGAACCCGCTCTGGTACCCGCGGCCAAGCACGTTGGTAAAGAAAGCGAAAGCAAGAATGGAAGAGATGGAAACGGAGAAATGTGATGAGCAATTTTCTTGAAAGAGAAACAACTTTCTTCGAGCTGCCGCTTACCTTGAAGAGCCGCGTGTTGATTCTCATCGCGGTTGTGGTGCTGCTGCCGTCTTTCTTCTTCCCGCTCTGGAACATGAGTTTCTACTCGAACCAGTACACGGACGGACTGGTTCTGCACATTTATTCTTACCAGTTGGAAGGCGGGAAAACGCCCAACCGCGACGATCTCAGGGAGATCAACTCGCTCAATCACTATATCGGTATGCGGCCACTGCTCGAGAGCGATTTCAGCGAGTTTGCCTGGGTGCCGCTGGTTGTTGGCCTGTTGATGATCCTCGCGCTGCGAGCAATAGTTCTGGGAAAGATGTCCAACCTGGTGGATGTCTTTGTGCTCTTTATTTATTTCGGATTGTTCTCAATGTGGAGTTTCTATCACCGGCTTTACATGTATGGCCACAACCTCGACCCGACAGCCTCGATCAAAGTAGAGCCATTCACGCCGCCGCTCTTCGGGTCAAAGCAAATTGCGAACTTTATGGTGAACAGTTTTCCCGGGGTTGGCTCTTACGCGTTCTTTGCGTTCGGAATCCTGTTGTTACTGGCAATTTTCTTTTCCGCCAAATGGAGGCGGTTTGCCGGTCGTCGCCAGGTTTCACTGGAAGAAGACGTTTAGGTAGATGTCATGAACAACCGCTTTCTGGCTAAATTGCTTTTGCTTCCGATCGCGCTGGTCCTAAGCACATTATCGGCAAGCGGTGCAACGTTGACCGTCGGCGGTGGCGACGCGCCATTCCAATCCATTCAACAAGCCATCGACGCTGCGAGTAACGGAGATCTGATCCAGGTCCGGGCCGGAACGTACACGGGCAATCTCATTCTGAGTAAGCAAATAACTATCGAAGGCATTGGTCGTCCGGTGTTGCGCGGTGAGGGCACAGGTAGCGTCATCACGATATTAGCCGCTGGCTGTGTAGTCAGAGGCTTCATTATCGAACACTGTGGTGGCGACCTGACGCGCGAAGACTCAGGCATCTTGCTTAAATCGAGCAATAACCGAGTTGAGGACAACGAACTTCGCGACGTCCTTTATGGCATCTATCTCTACAGCTCGCATGGCAATACTCTGCGCCGTAATCAAATTCGCGGCCGGCCGGAATTAAAAGAAGGCGAGCGCGGCGCGGGATTACACCTTTGGAATTCGCCCGGCAATATTATTGAGGACAACACCATCTCTGACGAACGCGATGGGATCTACATACAGAGTTGCAATGACAATCAGATTCGACGCAACCGCGTCACGAATCTGCGTTACGGTCTGCATTACATGTTCTCCGATCATAACGTCTTCGAGGATAACGTCTTCTCAAATAATGTTGCGGGCGCGGCGAT
>JAICQI010000615.1 GCA_025937955.1 Pyrinomonadaceae bacterium | reverse complement strand
GTCCTGTCGCGGCTGGGACGCGATGCACAGCAGAAGTACGTCATCTATTTTCATCCCAAACCGTCGGGCTCAGCAGATCTCTACACGTTGCTTTATAAGACAGGTCCGCGGAGGCGCGCGCGAAATCTCGTGGCGCTTACATATGAACTGGAGCGTGCGGGCATTCCATTTCGAACCCTCGTCCCGTCCGGCGATACGACCGCCATCTACATCATCGACCTGGATCGAGATCTGCGCGCAAAGATCCTCGCCGCCGCTCGTAAGCTGCGAGCACGCGTAACTTCACAAGCAGGTAACGCAGCCTTGTTTGGTGATGACGAGAGGCCAAAGGCCAAAGACAAATTCGAACAGGAGATCAAAACCTACGAAACGAAAAACCCGAATCTGCCGCCCACCTGTGACGTGCAAAAGACGAAAACCAAGCCACGGATTAGACGGATTAATAACTGATCAAGGTTTTACAGCTTTCGCGAATGCGGAGGTATTGAGGGTGTTGAGGACTTCTTTGCGTGTTACCCAACCGCGCCGGGCCATGGCGACGCCGTACTTGATATTGTTCATCGCCTTTACCGAGTGTGCGTCCGTTGAGATCACAAACTTGATCTTTCGCTTCCGCGCCTCGCGCACCCAACGAGGCTCCAGGTCGAGACGGTAAGGATCGCCGTTGATCTCGATCGCTGCTTTTGATTCCGCGATTACGTCGAGAATTTTTTCCACGTCACATTCAAACGGCGGCCGGCGTTGCAGCAATCGTCCCAGCGCGTGTCCCCAGATCTTGAAGATCGGGTAGCGCATCGCCGTCGTGATTCGCTCCGTCATCTTCGCCCCATCCATCTTGTAACGCGCGTGAATGCTCGCTACGATCACATCAAATTTCTCGAGCACTGCATCAGGATAATCAAGCTCGCCGCTGGCGATGATGTCTGACTCTGTACCACGCAGAATCTTGATCGAGACTTTCTCCTGTACTTCGTCGATCTCGTCCCACTGACGTTTCAACCGGTCCAACTTCAAACCGTTAGCATAGATCGCGGTCGGCGAATGATCGGTGATCGTGATGTACTTCATGCCCATCTCTTCAGCGCCGCGCACCATCGCTTCGAGGGTGTGTATGCCGTCGGAATAGGTGGTGTGGCAATGGACCTGTCCCTTGATGTCGGTTTCCGTCACGAGGTCTTCAGGAATTTTTTTGGCGAGCGCGGCTTCGATCTCGCCCTGGTCTTCACGCAGCTCGGGCGGGATATACGACATGCCGAGCCGCTTGTAGACATCTTCTTCAGTACGCGGGAGCCGCGCGAAACTAATCTTCTTTCGCTCGGCGTGCGCCATCACCTTTTCGATGTGCGCTTGCGAGCCGGTCTTAACAAACAGCGTAACGCCAAACTCTTTCGGCGGCACCGCAGTTAGCCAAAACTGCGCGCCATCGGCAAACTGCGCGACACACGTATTTTCGTCTTCAATGTGGCTCGACAGTATCAACGGAGACTGCAGAAACTTCTCGATGAGCGCGGCGGGATCGTTAGCGGCGGCAACGATGTCGATCACGCCGACAGTCTCTTCCCAACGCCGCAGCGAACCGGCAACACTAACGTCAATCACACCGTCGATCGCCTTAAGATAATTAACTACCTCATCCGCTGTGTTCCACGCGTGATGAAGATGGAGGCGGCGCTTGGGTTTCTGCACCGGAGTTGAGATGTGGGTTAGCAGGCGCTGTTCCGTCTTTGGTCCAAAGCCCTTGAGGGTGCGCAGCTGTCCCGCCTCCGCGGCAGCTTTGAGCTCCGCGATTGACGTGATTCCCAGTTCCTCCTGAAGTTGACGGATCTTCTCGATGCTCAATCCAGGCACGGCGGAAAGTTCGACGACGCCCTTCGGAAACTCTTGCCGCAATCCATTCAAAACTGAAGACTCGCCGGTGAGATAGAGCTGTTTTATTTGCGATGCGAGCGCGTCGCCGATGCGCGGCAGCGTGGTGAGACGATCTTCTCTGACGAGTCGATCGAGATCGGCGACGCCCTGAATCGCGCGCGCGCCGGCGTTGTAAGCCTTTGCTTTGAAGCGAAACTGGCCGCCCTTGAGATCCATCAACTGCGCGATCTCCTGCAACGCGGCGGCGACTCCGAAGCGATCGAGTTGTGGTTTCCCGGACATCAAAACCACTCTAACCAGAAAGACAGTAAGACACAAACATGGCTAGTTTGGCATGTAGCATACGCGAATTTCTCAGATCGTAGACGGCAGGGTGGCTGCTTGAGAAAGAAGCTGGTCAGGAATGTTGGATCCGGTAACCAACAACACCACACTTCGGCCAGCATAAGCCGCGGGGTTCTGAAGATACGCCGCGGTCGCAGCGGCGCCGGCGGGTTCGGCAACTAAATGCTCTTCGAATAAAAGCGTGCGGATACCTTGAATCATTTCGTCTTCTGATACCAATCTCACTTCGTCAACCAACTCGCGGATCTCACGGACATTGGATTCCGCCGGCACACATGTCGCTAACCCATCGGCGATCGTGTCGCACGTCTCCGTTGTGACTACCCGGCCTTCCTGCCACGATCGGGCATACGCTGGTGCTTGTACAGCCTGCACACCGACGATTCTCACTGACGGATGACGGCGCTTCGCTTCCGCCGCCACACCTCTGATAAGCGCTGTATCTCCCATCGGCACGATCATCACATCCGGCGTCGGTAACTCTTCAAGGATCTCAGCGGCAATCGTTGCGGTGCCAACAGGGACCAGGTCATCCTCCGCGTCGTTTAGAAAATAGTAATCGTGTTCCTGCGCGAATGCCGCCGCCGCATTCCCAAGCGATTCAGCTTTCCACTCAACCTCCATGACGCTCGCGCCGAGCGCGACGATTCGCGCACGCTTGATCGGGTTGGGGGATTCGGGCAAGAAGATCGTTGCGGGTAGTTTTGCAAGTTGTGCGGCGTAAGCGACAGCCGCACCATGATTGCCTGTGCTCGCTGCTACAACACCTTTTATTGATCCCTGCTCGAGATTCTTCATCAGCGCGTACAGCGCTCCCCGTGGCTTAAATGATCCGGTCGGCAGTTCCGTCTCGAGCTTTAGATATATTTCGGTTTCCCTGTCGCGCGCTATTCCGTCCGCCCGCACTAACCGCGTAGGTCTAAGAAACGCTCTCAATACTTCGCGTGCATCGTTAATTTGTTCACTAGTGGGAATCATCCTTTACAACCAGAACTTCCACCAGGATTTTTCTCAGGCGAGCGATCTTGCCCAATCATGTCATTCTGTTTTGATAACGCGACGGCCATGGTTTGATCGCTGACGCCTCGTTCAGGAACGACGCACGGATACATCTTCATCCGGGTCAGATCGAGTTTGTCGCCACCGGCTTCAATCGCCTTCACGATCACATTTGATTCAGCGTGGTAGAGGCAAAGTGACTGGAAGTCATCACGCTTCATAGTCTCTTGCAATTCGGTAGCGATTACGCGAGCACGAGTATAGGAAGAAATTGACATCAGGGGAACGTCTGTTTCTACACGACCATCCCTGCGGGCGCGGATAATGGTCGGGGAAAACTGCACTCCAGTTTGCTCAAAGAGAGCCCGAGCGAACGCGATCGTCGAGATGGATTCCGCCTCGTATACGAGATCCTGATCAAACCCATGACGAACCATCGCTTCCATGAGCTCATCGACGGAATCGTATTTAGAAAAGTTCTCCGCAAAATAGCGGATGGTTTGGTCCAGCTCCGCTCGGCGGCGAAGCTCCGTTGAGTGGCGACTAAACTCGAACACTGCAAACCGCGTCATGTAGCCGTGTTCGGGACTGCGTACTCCGGCTGGCCAATCCGGATCATGATGAGACACTTCGTGGCCGTCAATCTCCAAAATGCGACTCCAACCTTCCTCCCCTTTCGAGACAATCATAACTTTCGCTAAGTGCACCCTGCGCGGCGCCGCGGACTCAGAAGCAAAACGAAACCACGGTTTTGTGTCGTCCACTTCTGTCTGAATCGATCCATCGTCAAAGCCACGCGCGAGCGACGGTCCGACATAAGCGCGGAGCCCGGGTAAACCGTAGTCGCCTCGGGAATAACCCTTCGAAGGATCGCCGTCGGCAACGCCCGCCTGACATGACATGCACAACGGCTTGTTGTCCAGTAACGACTTGATCGGACCTGCGACGCAG
>JAICQI010000274.1 GCA_025937955.1 Pyrinomonadaceae bacterium | reverse complement strand
TGCGAAGCCGGCGTTCGCATTCATGATCTCACTCAAACAGGCCCGCAACTTTCAAACGCGGCTCGCGCGTGGAGAAAAGATTCGACTGCACGCGACTGTACGCGCCGGCAAGCACGCCGGAACGTATGACGTTGCTACTGCGACAATCCCTGGATCTGATCCGAACCTGCGCGACGAAGAGATCGCTTTCAGTTGTCATCTCGATCACCAGCGACCGGGCGCCAACGACAACGCCAGCGGCAGTGTTGCAATCCTCGAAGTGGCGCGCGCAATCAACAAGCTGATCCGCGAAGGTAAGCTGGCGCGACCGGCGCGCACGCTTCGTTTCATCTGGCCGCCTGAGATCGAAGGAACCATCACGCTGCTGAATGCGAAGCCGGAGCTCGCTTCACGCATCAAGGCAGTGATTCACATGGACATGGTTGGCGGCGGCCCTGAGACCAAGGCCATCTTTCACGTGACTCGTGGTCCAGCGAGTCTGCCGTCGTTTGTAAACGACGTCGCCGAACACTTTGGCGAGTTTGTTAACGAGCAGTCGGCGCAGTTTGCAGGAGGAGTGAGTGCGCCGTATCCGATGTTTGCGCCGGAAGGCGGCAAGGAACCGCTGCAGGCGGAGATGGCGGAGTTTTCGATGGGCAGCGATCATCAGGTGTACACGGACAGCTCGTTTGGCATCCCGGCAATCTACCTGAACGACTGGCCCGATCGTTACATTCACACGAATCTCGACACGCCCGCGAACGTTGATCCGACGAAGCTGAAACGCGCCGCGTTCATCGGCGCGGCCAGTGCGTACTTTCTGGCGAACGTTAAAGCAGACGACGCAGCATCGATCCTGAAGGTACTGCAAGCACATAGTCTGCGACGCACTTCAAACATGCTCGCTCGGCGGGCACCGGTAACACCGGAAGAAGCAGCGAATCTGACACGTTTTCACCTCTGGCATGAACGCGCGCTAGTTGATTCGATGGAACGGTTCTTCCGCATTCCTGCGACGACGCGCAGTGATGCAGATGCGTTTCTTGGCAATGTCGAAAGGCTTGTTGGCGGAATTAACCCGGCGGCGGCGCCGCAGGGTGATGGACGTTTGGTTTTCCGGCGCAGTGCGAAAGTCAAAGGACCGATGTCGGCGTTTGGTTATGATTACTTCAGCGACCACTACGGCGAGGAACGCGAGAGCAAGCTGCGACTGCCGCAGTATCGTGGACTGCGCGGATCGGGTAGCGAGTATGCGTATGAGGTTCTGAATCTGGTAAACGGCCGCCGCACCGCACAGGAGATCCGTGACGTTGTTTCTGCGACCTATGGTCCAGTCACGCTGGAGGTCGTGATTGAGTACCTGCGCGCGCTGGAATCGATTCACGTCGTGGAAGCCGTGAAATGAATTCTGCCACAGATAAACACAGATAAAATCCGGATTCAATCCGTGTTATCCGCGGCTCAAAATCTCTTAAGGAGCGCTACATGAAATCTCGTTTGATCTGTTTGGTTCTGCTGTTACTTAGCTTTGTCACGACTAACGCTCAGGACAGACCACTGAAGATCTACATCTCTGCTGACATGGAAGGCGTGGTCGGCGCCGTCACCAATGAGCAGCTCGGTCCGCAAGGCTTTGAGTACGCGCGCTTCCGGGAATTCATGACGAATGAAGTCAATGCCGCGATCGAGGGTGCGTTTGTTGCCGGCGCCACCGAGATAGTCGTCAGCGACTCGCACGGCAACGGACAAAATCTGCTGATCGAAAAACTTCCGACAAATGTGCTATTGGTCCGCGCATGGCCCAGGCCGCTCATGATGATGCAAGGCATCGACGAGACCTTCGCCGGTGCTATCTTCATCGGCTATCACACTGCCACCACCAACCCTCAGGGCGTGCGCGCGCACACGATCTCCAGCGCCCGGCTCGCCGACGTAAGACTAAAAGGCACATCCGTTTCAGAGGCCGGGTTAAACGCGGCCATCGCAGGTCATTTCAATGTGCCGGTGATAATGATCTCGGGCGACGATGCGGTGGTGAAGGAAACGCAGGCCCTGCTCGGTGACGTTGAAGGAGCAGTCGTAAAGTGGGCTTCGGGTTTTCATTCCGCGAAGACTTTAATGCCTGAAGCCAGCTACCGGTTGATTCGTGATAAGGCCAGAAGGGCGGTCGCGCGCATCAAGGACTTTAAACCTTACAAACTCGCGGCACCGATTCAGGTGGACGTGCGCTTCAAGAATTACCGGCCGTCGGAGGTGCTTGGCTACTTGAGTATCGTCGAACGCACCGACGCGCACAGCATCCGATTCACGGGGAAAGACATGGTTGAAGTGTCGAAGTTTCTCGAGTTTATCGTGACATACGAACCGGGATTGGAACCCTAAGGCGGTGGGTTTTTCATCCGGTATGAGATCTGCGCGTCTTTGCCTTTGTGTTCGCTCAGGAACCCGTCGCATACCAATTTGTCGAGCGCTTGTTTGACTGTTGCGGCGCGGGGTTTTACCGGCAAGTCAGTTAGCCACCACTGGACAATCCCAGGCAGTGTGTCCTGCGCTTTAGGATTTTTGCGCAGGTAGTCCAGGATCGCTTGCACAGTCTCAGCTACACTTGGTTCTTTCATCGCACTTGTCGCCGCTTGCACGCTCGATTGAGAGCAATCGTCAGACCATGCGAACTGTTCGTTTTTTGTTAAGAGATTTCGACGCGCCTACCAGGAAATGGGCACGTGAGATAGGACAAAAATGTCCTACCTCAGTTGTGTTTTGACCAGTCTACGAAGCGGGCCTGAAGCGACTGACGTCGATCCGGTATTTTTGAATCAACTGCCAAAACGCACGGCGGTTCTTCTGAGAAATTTCCGCGGCCCGAGTGATGTTGCCCCGGCAGGCACTGAGCACGCCTTGAATGTAGTTTTTCTCAAACCGTGCAATCTCCTTCGCCTTCGCCTCTCGCAACGACTCGCGCTTAGCGGCCAGCGCGCGATTCGACAGTACGATATCCGCGGCCTGGATCAGCGGCTTGTTGCACATCACTACCGCGCGTTCGACTGCGTGTTCGAGCTCGCGTACGTTGCCGGGCCAACTGTAGACCATCAACATGCTCATCGCTTCGTCAGCGAAGTCTTCGACGTGACTGTCGAACTCACGTGAGTACTTGGCGAGGAAATGGCGCGCCAGCAGAGGGATGTCTTCACGGCGATCGCGCAGTGGTGGCAAAGTCAACGAGATGATGTTCAGGCGGTAAAACAGATCCTGGCGCACCTTGCCCGTATCGACTGCTTCTTCGAGATTGAGATTGCTCGCCGCCACCACGCGCACATCCGCTTGTTTTGTTTTGGGAGACCCGAGCGGACGGTATTCCTTTTCCTGAAGGAAACGCAGCAATTTCACCTGGGCGTGGACCGGCAGACAGTCGATTTCATCGAGAAACAGAGTGCCACCGTTGGCTTCTTCGATCAGTCCGACCTGCAAATTGGAAGCGCTCGTATAAGCGCCGGGTATGTGCCCGAATAGTTCGTTTTCCACCAACTCCGCGGGGATCGCGCCGCAGTTGACCGGCATAAAAGGCCTGCCCGCACGCGCGCTGCCGTAGTGAATGGCGCGCGCGTACAACTCTTTGCCCGTTCCCGTTTCGCCAACAATCAAGACGTTGGCCCCGCAAGATGCGATGAGCGGGATCTTCTGTGCTTGTTGCAGAAAGATTGGACTCTGTCCGATCAGTTGGCGGAACTGTTGTTGGCGCGAATCTTCGTGGGCGGGAATGTTTTCACCTGCTGAATTCATAGCTCTTAAACCTCACTCAGTATTGGGCGCCCCGCTGGTCTGAGGCATCAGGCAGACGTACGCCTTGATGGCTGTAGGCCAACATAAGCAAGCCGCGTGTTGAGACGAGACCACGCGGTGTAAGGAGCTACCCTGATTGATCTTGCTGAGTAAGTCCGTGACAACCTAAAGGAGTCGGGACGAGTTATTTAGGAAGCGCTTCAAAAGCGGCGCTTGAACCTCGGGGGAATTTTTGAGCAGCAGCGGATACTAGACTCGAAGCGCCTCGCGTGTCAAGAATTTTTAACTCCAGATATTTCACAGACTTCTAAAAATTAATTCTGTGTAATCTGTGGTCAATCAACGCCACTTCTTGACTCGTGACCATTCAGTTTGCAGGTTCCATTTCAATCCGCGACACAAGAGGATCGGACGGTTCTCGTAGCGATACGCGTAAGGGTTGTTGAGCGTGGCCGCGACGGTCACAGAATCGAAGTCGTCCTGCGCTTCGTGTTCTAATTCGCCGAGCAGGATTACGATGTCGCCGGTGTAGTGTCGCGGGCCCCAGAGAAAATAGTTCTGATGTCCGCTGATTGCTTTTGGTAATCCATATTGCGGTCCGAAGAAGTCGACTGCCGCTGCCTGGCCATAGTTATTACCGTAGATCGCAGCTCGCTGTTGTTCTTCCGGTGGCAGCGAATGATAGACGCGCGCCACCGCTTCAACCAACCCGGGCCACGGAAATTCATCAGCGTAATACTGCGGCAACGTCTCGCCAATAAAGCTGCGCTCGGTCTTTGGAACCTCGAAAGGCAAACGCGACTGGTAACGCAGAAACGTTTCTATCGGCAACACAGGGAGGACCAGCGGCAGCAACGGCAGCACACCAAGCATCAGCCAGACGAAACACGCCGGTCTCAAGATCGTCTGCAGCTTCGGTCGCGCTGCAAGCAACGTTTCTGTTGCGAGCGCACCAGCAGGAAACAGCATCACGTACGCCGCCGCCGAGTAGTAATCCTTTCCATGCGTGATCATGAAGAAGAGGATCGTGATCACAAACGTCCAGCCAAACACGCGATACCGTTTTGCGTGTCGCGAGAAGAGATAAAACAGCAACCCGCCAAACCAGAACGGGAAACTCACGGGGTTCAGCATCAGGACCTGCTGCAAAAGATACTTGCCGGGCGGAAGCACCACGTCTTTTCCGGTGGCGCGAATGTTTCGCATCAGCTCGAGAAATGGCCAGTGATTTTGAATGTTCCAGATCAGGTTCGGGAGGAAAATCAGAAACGCGATTGCACCTCCGAGCAGCAGCCACGGTGTGAACAAGAGCCGGCGCTGCGACGTGTGCAGCAGTCCGAAGATTAATGCTGAGGCAAAGATCACCATCGAATATTTGTTCAGCAGGCCAATACCGGCGAGCGCTCCGAATGCGAGCCATAGTTTTGGATTGCCCGTGTTGATGAGACGCAGGATCAGGTAGGCACATCCACCCCAGAACAACGGCTCCAGACTATTCATCGCAAACTGGTGATCGATCACCCACCACACTCCAGGCGTGGCAGCGAGCACCGCGGCGAGCAGGATCCCAAAACGTCCGGCGCCTAGCTCACGCGCGAAGGCGGCGATCAGTACGATGCGTGCTGCGCCTGCGAGCGCGGGCCAGAACAGTAGAGCCGGTAGCGAAGTGCCCAAAGTGCGGCGAGCAAACCAACCGAGAACTGCGATCAGCGGTGGTTGATCGACGTAACCAAATGCAAGGTGTTCCGAACAGGCGAGGTAATAGAGTGCGTCTCGAAAGTAACCGTAACGAGTTGAGGTAACGAGATGTAAAGTGAAGTAAACGATAGCAATGAGATAGACCCAGGGCCACAACGATGGACGTGGTGAAGTGTCGGATGTCATATATTTGAGCTTCTATAAAACTCCAGTGTCGCCTGGACCATCGTTATAACCTTCTCACGCAGCGACGCCGGTTCGATAACTTCGAGATATGGGCCAAATGATACTGCATACTCACACGCCATCTCTTCAACGTCAAAACCAATCACAGCTTTTCTCCACCCGCGCGAGTCAACCTCTTCCGTTTCAGTGACGCGTGCAAAACGTCCCGCAAACCACAATCGTTGCCAAATTGCCGGCGAGACCCAAAACGTCGCGACGAAATTCGGAACGTTCGCCTTGAATGCTGACGACGACTGCTCCCAGTACTGGGCCAGATCGAAATCTTCAGGGACCACGGTGCGTTCGTTCAATATTTCAGCGTGCGCTATGCGCGACACGCGATAACTGCGCACGTGTCCATCAACCGCGCCCACGAGATACCACACACTTCCCTTCGCCACCAATCCGAACGGTGCGATCACACGTTGCACCTGCTCGCCATGCTCGCCGCGTTCGTAAGTGATTTGCACGTAGCGCTCCAGCCAAAGTGCTTCCTGCAAGATCGGTAGAAAGGGCACGGCTTCTTCGCGTCGAGACCAACCGCTGACATCGACGTGAATACGTTGCCGCGCACGGTCCACACCCTGACGAAATGTCGCGGGCAAACAAGCCAGCAGTTTCAGCAACGCGCCGTCAGCAGCTTTTTCGAGTCGCAAGTCAGCGAGCAACTTCGCCGGTTTTGTCACAAAAAGCGACTGGATTTCAGTCTCAGTGAGTCCGGTAAGGTCAGTGCGATACTCACCGAGCAATGACCAGCCTCCGCCCGAGCCTCGCGCCGCCACCACCGGAATCCCGGCGCCACTCAACGCATCCATATCGCGATGAATAGTTCGCTCCGACACTTCCAAACGAGAAGCCAGATCGCGCGAAGTCATCTGGTGATGCGCCTGAAGCAGCAGAACTATCGACAATAGACGATCCGCGCGCACATCTCCTCCTTTGTGCTTTATGTGCCTTTGTGGCGGGATTTTATCTCATAAATATGACAGAAGGTGTCATGAAATAGAGGCTAATTTTGCTTTTAAGGAGGACAGCCATGCGCAAAGTGACTTTTGGAGGCGCCTCGAGCCTCGACAACTTCATCGCCCGTACAGACGACTCGGTTGACTGGATTCTTTGGACCAAGGAAGTGGGCGAGATAATGCAAACCTACTGGAAAACCATCGACACGGTGCTGATGGGCCGGCGGACTTACGAAGTAGCAAGTAAGAGCTCAAAGGGAGGAGGCGGTTATCCTGGTATTAAAACGTACGTCTTCTCGCGCACGATCAAGAAGAAGAGCAGTAAGAAGTTGACGTTCGTGTCCGAAGATGCGGCGAGCTTTGTCCGGCGTCTGAAAGAAGAAGACGGCAAAGACATTTGCCTGATGGGTGGTGGCGTGCTGGCGAAGTCGTTATTCGAAGCGGGGCTGATTGATGAAGTGGGGCTCAACATCCATCCCGTCCTGCTCGGTTCCGGCATTCCACTCTTCTACGAAATGCCGCACCAGATTGATCTGGAATTAGTGAAGTGTCAGCAGTTGCTGAATGGCTGTTTGGTTGTGACGTATAGCACTAAAAAGTAGTTCATTGGACCGACAGATTTCTATTATGGCCCAGTGTCCCAATTTGCCACATTAGCGCAAAGATGTTGCCAACCGAAAATCCTCGCGTTAACCTCCGCACTGCGAAGTTGAGCAACACCGTGCTTGACGTCAATACTTAACCTCTTTGTGGGACTACCCGGAAAGAGCGGCAGCCAACGTCAAGCCGTACTGCCGCTCTCTCACGACGGAACGCACAC
>JAICQI010000424.1 GCA_025937955.1 Pyrinomonadaceae bacterium | reverse complement strand
GAAAACCGGCGTGAGCGGCGCGTTTCTAAGACTACTGGAGGTTACAAAGCGATTCGACGAACGCTCGGTGATCGATTGTGTCTCTCTCGAGCTTCGCGAAGGGCAAGCTATGGCACTGTTGGGTCCATCGGGTTGCGGTAAGACAACTTTGTTAAGGCTGATCGCTGGTTTAGAAACGCCAGATGAGGGAGAGATTTGGATCGCGGGCCAGAAGGTCGCAGCAAAAGGAAGAAATACGGTTCCGCCGCGACGACGTAACATCGGATTTGTGTTTCAGGATCTTGCACTGTGGCCTCATTTAACCGTGGTAGGTAACTTGGATTTCGTTCTTCAATCGCAGGGATGGGAGAAGCGCATACGTAAGGACCGAATCAACGAAGTACTCCAAATGGTCCATATGGCACCTCACGCTCACAAATACCCGAGCCAACTTTCCGGAGGCGAGCAACAGAGGGTCGCGATCGCGCGGGCGTTAGTCGCTCGCTCACAGCTACTGCTGCTCGACGAACCGCTATCGAACCTGGATTCAGATCTTAAGTCCGCCCTGCTCGAAGAGCTCTCTGTTTTACAACGACGGCTCAACCTGACAACGCTGTACGTAACTCATGATCAGTCGGAGGCTACGAGCTTTGCCAATAGCGTTGTGCGAATGAAAAATGGCAGGATCGACGAGATAGTCTTGTTAGACGAATCGAAGCTTCATGCTTCGGCGAAAGCAATTTTGGATGAAGTGCGACGAGTAAGGTGATGAGAGATATATCAAGAAGAGAGGCAGTATCGAGAATTGCGACGGGCACTGCGAGTTTGGGATTATTGGCTGCTTCCGGTGAGCTTGTAACTGCAGATCAGAGTTCAACTGCTGAAGCAACGCCAAGTCGCGCATTTCGCGGCCAACATCAACCTCGTCCATTGCCTTTTGATCCGGCCAAGCTCACAGGGCTATCTGAAAAACTAATTCGTTCTCACTGGGCACGTGGAAACAGAATGAGCCTTTTGTACCTTTCACACTCAACACGGCCATAACAGCAAGTAACTTGCCGGCTGGTATTAAACCGACATCCATTGCGGCGTTGCCGCGTCAGACGCTTGAAGGCGAGATCGATACTTTCACGCAGGACCATGTCTTCGCCTCGCGACCGGCAAAGAATTTCTCATTTGATATCCACTATCGGTCCTACGATTACGATAACAAGACTCCTGAAATCTTGTTTCCGGGATACGCGACATTCAGCGCCGGAAGTGCGGATGCCGACTACGTGAAATAGTGGCTTATTTTGGCGCTGATGCTTGGTGGCAGCGTACTCGCCGGCACGGCACGGCTTTACAAAGAACACGTCTGCGAGATTGTAGGCATGGAGATGATGCCGGGCATGGAAATGCCATGCTGTAAGGAGCATGAGCATCTATTGTTCTGAATGAGGCCAGCTCTTCGGAACCCTGCTGTGTCACGATTCCGCCAGAGCCTGGTCACGCGGAACCACGTTCAATCTGCGCGCTCCTTCCTTCAGCATCGCTGTCATTCATCCCACAGTGGTCCCATCGTTTTCATGCCGGCCATTTCAGAACGCATCCTCGGTCCTTTGATATAGAGCACTGTCTCCATGCCGGGTCCCATCCGCTGCCGTATCTTGGTCCGTCGTCGTTCGAGTTTTATTTGCCGGGGTTTGGCTTTTAGCAACAAGCCCGGGGTCGCACAAACAGCCACGATATTAGAGAGACCAATTTAGGATTGCTATTTTCTTCGTAATTACCTCCAATCGGAGCTCCGTGAAGCTCCTTACGCCAATTCGTCTCACGGAAGGGTGCGGTCAATGCCTCGCAACAAGGATTCGAATCGCGGATCGGATCGCAACCCCTCCAATCTCGGATCGACGCGGACGAAGGTGAAGCCGATGGCATGCTCACGTTCAGCCTCTTCAAGCCAACGAAAAGCACTGTCCTTGTCACCAAGCCCACAATAAACAATGGCAATCTCGTAGGCCGAAACCCATTGTGCCGGCCGGCGTTCGATTACCTCGTTTAGCACCCTCCGTGCTTCTTCACATCTGCCCACGGCCGCTAATACACTCGACCGTTTGAGGCGTGTAGTAGGAGTGTCGCCGGCGAAAACTCGTTCCTCCTCGAAAGCGGCGAGCGCTTCGCGGTGCATTCCCTTTTTCTCATAGCACCAGCGCAGGACTGTGTGGACCGATACCGCTCCCGGGTCCAATTCCATTGCCCTGCGACACTGTGCGATGGCCTCGTCGTACCTGCCAGCCAGGAACGACACATTGGCCATCGCCGTCGCCAGCACTGCCGATTGGGGTGAAATCTCGCGCGCTCGCTTCATCTCGGCCAGGGCTTCCTCGTGCCGGCCCATCGTTGAGAGACTAAAGGCGTACCATCGATGTGCGACCTGAGCACCTGGCTTTAGTTGAATCGCTACACGCAACTCACGTTCGGCGCCTTCCCAATCACGATCGTAGTGAAGTCTAACGAAACCAAGTGAAGCACGTGCCTCAGCCAGCTTTGGGTCAGCCGTCACGGCGTTAATCGCAGATTGCTTTGCGAGTTTCCACGCGTCTGAAGGTGGAGGCTCGACGTACCAGTTGAGTAGTGCATAGCAGTCGGCCAGTTCCGCATGTGCGCGAGCAAAATTGGGATCTAGTTCAACTGCACGCTTGAGTCGGTCGATCGCCTGCCAAAGACCTTCTGTCGTGCGACGCGTCGAGTAGTAACGGCCCGCGGTGTAAAGCTGCCGTGCCTCCTCCTTTGCATTGTCCAAAGTCTGAGGCGCCGGAATGGCAAATGCAGAGCTTGTATTACAATTCACAGTTGCTGAGGGACGTGCTGAGATCGCTTCCGGGTCCCTTCCTGACAAATCCTGTATTCCAAATTGCGCGCTGAGCGGGTGATTCAACATCGCCAACAATTTATCGAACCGTGGATGTCCATGAAGCACGTCCAGCTCGGGATCCACGGCCATCCAGAGCATTTTCCCGTCTCTGCTGTCATAGGCCTGGTCCAACAGATCGAGGGATTGCTCAACTCGACCCAGTGAGCAGTTAACCAACGCCAGATGATATGGTGAGATATAGCGCCGCGAAGCGATCTCTTGCATGTCCTGGAGAACCATTTGCGCTGCCTGCGCGTCACCTGCCTTCGCCCGGGCCGATCCGAGTCTGCTGAGCGTTTGAGAATTCTTTCCTATTAACGCGACACACTTCTGCGCAGCGTCAATTGCCTCCTCATGTCGGCCCAGGCTGCTGAGGAGCGAACTTGCAAGTAGAAGCACGTTAGGATTGTTCCGCTGCACTTCAACAGTTTCCTTTGCTAGGTGAAGAGCATCATCAACGCGGCGCGCGAAGTATAAACACCGGATAAGATTGAAGCGCGAAATGCTTCCTAATGGATCGAGATCCTGGGCAAACTGCGCTTCGCGTAATGCTTCGCTAAACCGACCTTCCATTGTTAATTGTGAGGCGTACAAAATGCGCGCGAATGAGTAATTGGTGTTGAGATCGATTGCAGCGTGTAGCTGCCGTTTTGCACGACCCCAGCTAAAATCTCTGCAAAGTATTGCCTGTCCAAGTGCGGCATAGCCCTCCGGTAGGGTGGGATCAATCGCCACGGCAGTCGAAGCGGCTTCGTAGGCAGCCGCCGCACACTCGGCTGGTGGCAAAACCGTGAAAGAGCATAACCAGTTGTGATATGCCGCCAGCCCTGCATATGCGAGTGCGTAGTGTGGATCAAGTGCAATGGCCTGGTTGTAACAAACGAGCGCGTGTGCGAAACCCTCTTCGTTGTGCTTGTTCCAATAATAACGTCCTCGAAGGTAAGCCTCGTGAGCTTGAGGATTATCCGTGCCACGTTTTGAGAGTCTTATTCGCTCATCGGCTGTTAAATCCGGAACGATCGCCTCTGCAACCCGGCAACAAATGCGATCTTCCAAGTCGAGTAGTTCGCCAGGCTTCTCATCGAATTGTTCGCTCCATATTACGTGGCCATCGGAAACGTCGAGCAACTGAATGGTGACTTGGATCCTGTCGCCGGTTTGTCTTAACGATCCGGAGAGTATGTAAGTGACGCAAAGTTTGCGGCCAGCAATGAGCGGATCACAGTCAGGTTCGCAACTCAAGACACTGCTGACAGGTCGTACCGCAAGGCGGCTGATAGTGCTTAGACGTGAACTCAGAGCATCAGTGAGACCAGTCACCAGATAATCGGTTTCTGAATCCGCGGTTCGCGGAAAATCCACCATGCTCAACAAGACGGCGACAGACGTTTCCGCGCTGCTCGCGAAGGGAGTCAGATGTGGCGACTCATGCCAGTGCGAAATGGGCTTTCTCTCGAGAAATCGTGCGATATCCTCTCGTAACTGTTCGGCAGACTGGTACCGGCTTTCCGGCTCCTTTCTGAGCGCTCGCATGATGATCGTGTCGAGGTCGCCCGAAAGCGTTTGTCGCAAAGCTTCAGATGTCGTCTTTCTTGTCGAATAGACTTGCTGAAGAGTTGTAGCCTCACTTGCTGTGAAGAGATCATCGTGGTGCATCATTACAAAGCTGGGTGGTTGAGGCACTTCTTCGCAAATCACACGCGCGATATCGTGCGGTGCACGATTGACCAAACGATATGGGCGATATCCGGTCAGGAGTTCGTACAACAAGACGCCGAGTGAATAAACGTCTGTCGCAGGAGAAGTGGGCCAGCCCTGGACCTGTTCAGGCGACGCATACTCCGGCGTCATCAAACGCATTGCTGTGCCAGTCGAATCGCGGGTGATATCGCCGACTATATCGGGATTGAGTAACTTGGCTATACCGAAATCGAGCAACTTCGGCACACCATCAGCCGTCACCAGGACATTGGATGGTTTTATGTCTCGATGTACTACTTGCCTTTGATGAGCGTACTGAACGGCGTCGCAAATTGAGATGAAGAGCTGAAGACGCTGAGCAATATTCAGTTGATTGGCGTCGCAATATTTGTATAGCGGCTTTCCTTCGATGTATTCCATCACGAAATATGGCAATCCATCGTCAGTTGTGCCACCGTCCAATAGCGAGGCGATATTGGCGTGATTGAGAGCCGCCAGAATTTGTCGTTCTTTCCGAAATCGTCGCAGAACAAAGTCGGTATCCATGCCCCTTTTTACGACCTTGATGGCGACGCGTTTTGTGAACTCATTGTCCACACGTAATGCTTCGTAGACAGTGCCCATGCCGCCTCGAGCCACTTCGCGTTCGATCCGGTAAGCGCCTAAACGGCGGCCAATCAACGGGTCGACGTGCTCTTCGGTCTCGAAATGATTGGAGTCTAAGTCTGTTTTCGGCTGGTCCAGATGCGCGACGTTTTCTGAGGTTTCAGGCTGTGAGAGGAGCGTATCTATGTCGCTTATTGGAGCCGGATCGCCAGCACAAGCCTCGGAGATAAAACTGGCGCGATCTTTAGGCATGTGATTTAGCACGGCTTGAAGAATCTCCTCGGCTTCTTGTCGGTGATCGGGCCGCATATCAGCCGTAAGTCCTTGTTGTAGTTCTCGTTGACGTGCTCCGCGCTCTGACCATGGCTGGGACTCGCCTTAGTTCAATCTCACTCGGCTGGAGAAGAATGCACACTGAACCCTTCCATTGATCG
>JAICQI010000510.1 GCA_025937955.1 Pyrinomonadaceae bacterium | reverse complement strand
GAGTGCTCGCCAGTCGAACAGCTTTTTCGGGAAGCACGTCAGTTACCGCAGCAAGTTGAACGCGCTCATCACGCGCCAGCACTCCGGCATGAACTTCGGCTATATACCCCGCGCCGATGATTCCGATTTGTACTTTGCTGCTCATTTTATGCTTCAGCCAGCACTCGTTTGGTTGCCGCGTATGCGTCACGTGCCAGTGCAAACGGATCGCGCTCCCAGTACTCCGGCCGGAAAATCTCGACACTCGCGACTTTGTCGTAACCGATACTTCTAAACGCCGTAATCATTTCGCGTAACGGAAGAATGCCGAGGCCGGGCAAAAGCCGGTGACAATCTTCCAGCTGTTCGCGCGGCAGATCTTCGGCGTCGTTGATGTGAAATATCTCGATCAGATTCGGATCGAGGTTTTCGATCGAGTGGAAAATTGAATTGCCTGCATAGAAGTGAAAACTATCGATAACGAGCCCTAAATTCTTTCGATTTGTTTCACGCACGATCGCGGCGGCCAGGTTCAGCGTGGGAACGCTGCAATCGGGTTGTCCGAGAAACTCGAACGCCAGCGAGACGCCATGAGCTGCGGCGATATCGCACAGTTCCGTTAAAACTTCGATTGATTCCGAAATGATCTCTGCGCGCGAGGCGCCGCCTTGCGGCAATCGACCTGGCACAACGACGATGCACGGACAACCGATCCGTCCCGCAATGTTGCTCAGCTCCTCGCATTCACGCTTGATCGAATCGTACGCCTGCGCATCGCGAAACGTGATGTGCTCGATGGAGTTGATGCTCAAGGGCGACAGGCCGGATTCAGAAAAGAGATCTTTTAGCTCGTCTGGGGAGCGATCTTTGAGAAATTTCCTGAGCTTGGAGGCCCAGATTTCGAGATAGTCGAAGCCTGCTGCTTTGGCTGCCTGCAAGTCGGTGGCAAGGTCAGCCTTCATGGTCGTGGCGCCGTTTAGTGCGAGTTTCATATACGTTCTATAGGTCCTATAGGACCTATTTATAACACGGTCTTCTCCCGGTTTGACTTGTCGCAGGCAATAGTTGTAAAAGTGGCTTCAAAGACAACTTAATCCGCATCCCTACTTCCCGGTCAGATCACCGGGAATCGGTTTTTTCCGAAGGAAGAAGGAGATACAAATGGCCCTACGACTTGGAGACATAGCACCCGATTTTGAAGCTGATACCACTGATGGCCCCATTCGTTTTCACGAATGGATTGGCGATAGCTGGGCAGTACTGTTCTCACACCCGAAAGACTTCACGCCGGTCTGCACCACCGAACTTGGATATGTGGCGCGCTGCAAACCTGACTTCGAAAAGCGCGGCGTAAAAGTGATTGGTCTGAGTGTCGATCCGACGGATTCACACAAACGCTGGGCTGAGGACATCAGGGAAACCCAGGGCACCGCGCTCAATTTCCCGATCATTGCAGATCCGGATCACAAGATCGCGGAACTCTACGACATGATTCACCCGGAGATCAGCGATGTGTTCACGGTTCGCTCGGTTTACGTCATCGGTCCCGACAAGAAGATCAAGTTGATGATCACTTATCCAGCCAGCACGGGACGTAACTTCGACGAGATCCTGCGCGTGATCGATTCACTGCAACTGACCGCGAAGTACAGTGTTGCGACGCCGGTGAACTGGAAAGACGGCGACGACGTGATCATCGTTCCATCGCTTTCTGACGAAGCTGCGAAGGAGAAATTCCCGGGCGGCTGGAGAGCGCCGAAGCCGTACCTGCGGATCACGCCGCAACCCAATAAGCCGGCGGCTCAATCGGACACCGCCGCCAAGACCGCTTCGTAATAACTCCTGCGAGCCACGGATTTTACGGATGATCTGATAACCCGTAAAATCTGTGGCTCGATGACCCTACCGCCCCAAACACAACTCGGACGGTACGAGGTGCGCTCGCTGCTCGGTGCGGGTGGGATGGGCGAGGTCTACTTAGCGCAGGACACCAGCCTGAATCGCAACGTCGCGCTGAAAGTCCTGCCTGCCGAGCTGGCGTCAAATCAGGATCGGATGCGACGCTTCAAACAGGAAGCGACTTCAGCCGCCTCTCTTAATCATCCAAACATCGCGCACATCTACGAAATTGGGCAGGCATCCGGTTACAACTTCATCGCGATGGAGTACGTCGATGGCACGACCTTGCGAAACAAGATTCACAACGAAGAGGAAGAACTCTCGAAACTGCTCCGCGTTTTGCAGCACGTAGCCGAAGGACTTGCGAAAGCCCACGACGCAGGCATCGTTCATCGCGATCTCAAGCCTGACAACGTGATGATCACTTCCGATGGTCACGCCAAGATCCTCGACTTCGGCCTCGCCAAACTTATCGAACCGCAAAGCAGCACCGGCAGCGAAGAACCCACAATCCTGCAACAGCACTCGATGTCCGGCATGATCCTGGGAACGATGGGTTACATGTCGCCCGAGCAAGCGCAGGGCAAGACGAAAGAGATCGATCACCGCTCAGACATCTTCTCGTTTGGGTGCATATTGTTCGAAGCGATCACCGGACAAAAGGCTTTCACCGGCAAAGACAACATCGAAGCCCTCAACAAGATCATTCGCGAGCCCGCGCCGCCGTTAGCGGCGTTCAATCCAAACGCACCTGCCGACTTGCAGCGCATCGTCAGACGCTGTCTGGCGAAAGATCCGGAGCAGCGTTACCAGAACATCAAGGACGTAGCGATAGAGTTGAAAGAAGTCAGGCGCGAGCTGCAAGAGCGCGGCGTAGAGACGACGGTGTCTCCCGTTTCATCCGCGAGCAGTGAAGCGCGCACGATCTGGCAGTCGGAAACGACGCACGTGCAATCGAAACCAGGCACCACCGAATCGCCGCACTCGGCTTCGACGCGCGCGTCTAGCGCGGAGTTCATTGTCAACGAGTTGAAACGCCATAAGACTGCGACGCTGATCGGGGCTCTCGTCGTTGTGGCCCTCGCTGTGGTTGCAGTGCTTGGAGTTCGATCTTACCTGCACGCGAGCGGCAGCGAAGTCGCGGTTGAATCGATCGCCGTCATACCGTTTATGAACGAGGGCAAGGACCCCGGCGCCGAATGGATCTCCGATGGTCTTACTGAAAGCATCATCAACAACCTGACGCAACTTCCAAACTTGAAAGTGATCGCGCGCAGTTCCGTGTTTCGTTACAAGGGCAGGGAAACAGATCCGATCGCGGTCGGAAAAGAGTTGGGTGTGCGCGCGGTTCTCACCGGACGGTTGATGCAGCGTGGCAATGCGATGTTGATCAGCGCTGAGCTGATTGACATTCGTGACAACAAACAGCTCTGGGGCGAGCAATACGAGCGGCAACTCGCCGACATGCTTTCGGTGCAGCGAGAGATTGCGCGGGAGATCACCAACAATCTGCGCCCCACGCTCTCCGGTGTCGAGCAGTCGCGGATGGACAAGCCAATGACCGCTGACTCCGAGGCGTATCAACTGTATCTGAAGGGACGTTTTTATTGGAACAAGCGCACTCCCGCAGATTTGCAAAAAGCAATTCCGTTCTTCCAGCAGGCGATCGAAAAAGATCCAAACTACGCGCTCGCTTACTCAGGTCTCGCGGATAGTTACGCGCTCTTCACTGCCTATACCAACGAGCCGGCGCGTCAAATGATGCCGAAAGCGAAAGAAGCGGCACTGAAAGCGCTCGCTCTTGACGATAAGCTCGCGCAAGCACACGCCTCCCTCGGCCAGATCACCGCTTACTACGATTACGACTTTCCAACCGCGGAGCGCGAGTATCGCCGCGCTATCGAGCTCAACCCAAATTATGCGACGGCGCACCAGTGGCTGGCAGAGCATCTTGCGGCGATGAAGCGGATCGATGAGGCACTGGTGGAAATCCGGCGCGCGCTGGAGCTCGATCCAGTCTCCGTGATCATGAATCGCATTTACGCCGAAATTCTGGTTGACGCGCGAAAGTTTGACGAAGCAATTCAGCAGTATCACAAAACCATCGAGCTCGATCCAAACTTTCCTACCTCGTACTACTTCCTGGGCCGCGCTTACGAAGCGAAGGGCATGTACGATCAGGCAGTCGAACAATATTCAAAGTCGTCTGCGATGGGCGGGGTCAAACCGGAAACGATCAAGAGCCTGAAAGAGACTTACGAAAAGTCCGGTTGGAAAGCCTACGTGCAAAGCAATCTCGACCAGCTAGTGACGCAGTCACCGCGACAGCAGTTTCCGTCTTTTGTCATAGCTACCTTTTATGCCCGACTCGACCAAAAAGACGAAGCAATCATGTGGTTGGAAAAGGGTTACGAGGAACGGGATTTTCGAATGACCATGATCAGCGTGTCGTTTGAGTTCGACTCGTTGCGCGACGATCCGAGGTTTAAGGAACTGGTGCGCCGAATAGGCTTACCGGAATAGTGCCGCGGATCTTCACGGATGAAAAAGCGGATTGATTTTATCAATGGCTCATCGCGTAGATCACGACGTTGATCCCGACCTTGTAGGCAGGCAGCCCGTACTTCACCGGGTAAGCGGGATCGTTGATCCATTCCCACGCATCACCGAGGTCGCAGTTGCGCGCAAGAAATGCGACCAGGCGGCCGTTCTTGTTTTCGACGCCCATGTAGTGCGGAACGACGCCGCCTTTTTCTGAAGTGATGCCGCGCTGCGCGTTGTAGACGTTCGGCACCTGGACCACTTCTTCGACGTCGAGATAAGAGTGGAAGATCGGGTGGTTCAGAGGGAGATCTTTGATCTCATACTCCGGCACGATCATGCGAAACTGTTCCTGAACATTCTCCCACTCATAATCGCCCCAGAAGTCGTCGAGGAAGATGAAGCCGCCACGCATGATGTACTCGCGTAAACGTGCAGCCTGTTCGGTTGAAAGCTCCATGAAACCCGGCTCGACGATGTAGAG
>JAICQI010000675.1 GCA_025937955.1 Pyrinomonadaceae bacterium | reverse complement strand
GAGAAACTCCGCAAGCTGACTAACGGTCGACAGTTCATAGGTGTTCACCGGCCGTCTCGGCGCGAACTTTTCTATGATCTCAGATGCGAGCTGCGTTGCTAGCAGCGAGTCGCTACCCAGGTCGAAAAAGCTATCGTTAATGCCGACCTCATCGATTCCAAGGACCTCGGCGCAGAGGTTGCAGAGCGCCTTTTCCAGATCCGTCCCGGGCTGAACGTAAGGAGTTGCTAACTCCGGACGAGAAATTCCCGGTGAAGGAAGGGCGCGGCGATCCACCTTCCCACCGAGTGTGAGCGGTAGTGAATCTACGGCAATATACCAAGAAGGCAGCATGTACGGCGCCAGTTTGGCTTGTAGCAGACGGCGCAAATCTCTGATACTAAAAATCCCGCCATCCTGAGGCACAACATAAGCAACCAACCGATTGGCGCCGCGGCTGTCTCGCCAAGGCACAATAACGCCTTCTTTCACTAGTGGGATCTCAAATAACGCCCTCTCGACTGCTGAAACTTCGACGCGGTGCCCGCGCACCTTAACCTGGAAGTCTCTTCGCCCGACATGGAAGAGACAGCCGTCGGGCGTGCGGTATCCCAAATCTCCCGTGAAATACGTGCGCCTGGTTTCGTCTCTCGGGTCGGCCACAAATTTGGACCGCGTCAGTTCCGGCTGATGCCAATAGCCGACCGAAAGATAGCGGCTTCGAACCGCAATCTCGCCAACCTGATTGGCACCAACGTCATTTCCGGCCTCATCGACTATCAAAATTTCATTACCTTCGAGCGGATATCCCACGGGAACGTGTTCGCCGATGATCTCAGTATGCTTACGCATGAAGTAGTACGTGAGAGTCTCAGTTTCGCTTAGACCCAGACGAGTAACAAAAAGACATGAGTCAGAAAAATGCTTTTTGAATAACTCGACGTCGTTTTTCGATATCGCCTCTCCCCCCACATGTATCAAACGTAACTGGGGAAAAGAGTTTTCCTCCCTGACGTTCTTGACCGCAAGACGAAAGACCGACGTCACGCACGTAAAAACAGTGATCTTTTCTTCCGCGAGCCAACGCCCTAAATCGGTTGATCCAACTTTCAGGTCAAGAGGTAATAAAGTAGCGCCGTTAAGTAAGGCGAGCAATGCATCGCGCGTGGCTCCGACATTGTTGGAACGAACCAAACTGATTCGGTCATCGGGCGTAATGTGTAACGCATTCGTGTTCGTCATGATGTTATGAATCTCGTTTCGATGATTCGCCATGACACCCTTCGGCTCGCCGGTAGATCCCGAAGTGTAGTGAATATACGCAAGATCACTTGCGGCGATCGCCAATCCAGGATTGGTCTCCGAGAGCCCTGTGTCCAAATTGTCGATATCGACAACCGTCGTGGACTGCGCAGCCAGCTGATTTGCCAAAGCCAGATTGGTCTGATCGCAACAGATGATTCGAGGCGCAAAATCTTGAAGTATCCGAGTCAGTCTTGATGGGGGAATCGAGTAATCGATGGGAACGAAGGGGCGGCCCGACTTCAGCACCGCGAAACTGGCTATTATGGATGACACTCCCGGTTGACAGAGCACCGCCACCGGATCGTTGCTCATTGGATGAATGCGCAAAATCGCGTGCGTTGCTCTATTCACCGCCCGATTCAGCACCTCATAAGTAAGCTGCCGATCGCGAGTTCTTAATGCTAGCCTCTGACCGTGCTCGCGTGCTCGTTCTTCAAAGCAATCTGCAATGGTTCGATCGAGATAGTCCTTTTTGAATTCTACAAACGGATTGGCTGGACCAATGCGCCCATCGGCAATTGTCGGCAATTCCGTTTTCGTTTTGCTCATGAGACGGTCGAGGAGTTTGCGATTTTTGCGAGGCTTGCTCGGGCCGGAATAGACCAAAGTGTCATTTTCATCGTATCGTAAAGCTCAATTGCCGCGCACAACTCCTCGCGCGCGAGGCGGGGTTGACCTTGCCCTAGGTTAAGATTACTCAACCCGGCGTGACAATGCGCCTCCAGTGGACGCATGCCCAATTCGTCAGCCAATGCTAAGGCACGCCGATAGTAGAGTTCGCTTTCATCGCTGGTCGAGCGCGAATGCGCGGCAATATCGCCAAGAACTTTTGACGCCCATGCTTCGTGTCCTCGCTCCTTATGGGTTTGCGCAAAATCGAGCGCACGCCGCGCAACATCACTTGCCTCTGTAATTCGTCCTGACAGCAAATACCCTTCACTTAGCCAAACCATGCTAAGCGAAAGGAATCCGACCCTCCCCACCGAAGCGGAACTACCTACCCCTTGTTCTAGATAGGGTAGAGCCTCGGCAATTCGTCCGCTGGTGGCGTAGGCGGCACCCAAACGGGAGGCGACGAAGGGCACGTACACAGGAACTCCTGCCGATTGGCAAATTTTCAAACTGAGTTCGAGTAATCGGATGGCCTTTTCGCATTCACCGCGCAGGAGGAAAAGAAATCCGAGGCTGCAGTTCGCATATATCCGGCTGACAGGATGCTCGACTTCATTAGCAATGCGGATACCCTCCTCTCCGTCACGCATGCCTTGATCAAACTCACCCATCGCAGCAAGGCATTGAACTAAATGGCTCCGGCAGACAACGGAGAGCACAAGCGTTGTTCCAAATCGTTCATGCCTTAGCTCCGCTTTAATCCCTTGCAGACCTCGCTTGAGGACATCAATCGCTTCTCTATAACTTCCCATCTTGTTATAGGCAGCGCCCAAGTAATAATGCGCCACCGCACCAATAGATGGATCAACGCCCACGATCGGCAAAGCCAGAGCGCGCCGTCCGTATGATACCGCCCCATCAGGATCGCCAGCGATGCCCGCGTAACTACACAAGAAATTAAGAACTCGCCCGATTCTGGGTTCGTCGCCGAGTGTTTGAGCGAGCGTTTCCGCTTCTTTTAGATATTGATGGAGCTTCCTAGAGTCGCCTAACAAGAATAGCGCGTTACGTAACTGTAAACGCAAATCGATAGCCCATTCCAGTTTTGACCGCGAATCATTCACATGATCCAAAGCCTCTAGGCCTCGCTCTAGGAACGATACGGCTTCTTTGCACGCAGAACATGCTAGAGCCTTTGCCGCAGCTTGACTCAAGTATGGAACTGCCTTATCCCACAGCTCCCCGCGAAAAGCATGACGCGCAAGCGTCTCAACATAGTCCTGCAGATTGGTATCTTGGATCGCTTCGAGCGCGCTCACAACTCGTGCGTGGAGAGCAACCCTTCGGTCGTGGAGCAGCGCGCCATACGCAACTTCGTTGGTGAGAGCATGCTTGAACGTATACTCTAGTTTTGGAAAAAGATTCGTTTCATAAATAAATTCAGCGGACCTGAGATGGGTTAGATATTCAAAAAGCTGGTCGTCTGGTAGCTCCGAAACCGCCTGGAGCAGATCAAAAGGAATGATTACTCCGATCACAGCGGCAGTCTGAAGAAGATGTTTCTCTTCGACGGGCAGACGATCGATACGATCCGCTACAACGTTTTGCACCGTGCTTGGGATAATCAAATCATCAATTTTCAGTCCAGGCCGGTAAGCCCCTTTCTCTCCCGTCAAAACTCCGGTTTCCAGCAAAGACCTCACGCTTTCTTCAGCAAAGAAGGGATTTCCTTCAGTGCGCTTGATCAATAGCTTTTTGAGGGGCAAAAGGTCAGGATTATCTCCGAGTAGCTTTGATAAGAATTCTTCGACGCTACTGGTCTGGAGCGGATCCACGCGAAGT
>JAICQI010000920.1 GCA_025937955.1 Pyrinomonadaceae bacterium | reverse complement strand
TACCGCGTTACGGTACTGACCCGACCCAAGGTGAACGCAAATCCAATTCAAAAGGCGTCGAAAACTGTGCGGATCTGGAGGCGCTGTTTGAATTGCTCGAGCGATAGCGCCGGCCCGCGCGAATGAAACGCGACTGTCATTTCGCGACCGGGCGCGAGGTTGAAAAAGTTGTCGGAGAAGAAGCCGTCGTGATCGGGAACGGCGAGATAAACAGCCTTCGCGAACTTATCGGTCGATACCTTTACACTGAAGCCGTCACGTGTGCGCGTCACCTGAGACGTGATAGTTGGCTTCGAGATTTTCAGCTCCTTGAACGGCGCGAAGAAGTAGTCGTGACTGGAGGCTACTTTCCCATTCACCAGCAGCTCGCAATAAACAAACACATTCTTGCTGTCCTGTCCCTCCAGAAATTCGGCCACCTTCAGATCGACATACGAGCGACTCGTTAACGGCTCAACATTCACATCGCGAACGATGCTCTTCAAAGTCGCACCGTCGAAGTTCATCAGCGTCACTTTGATCTGCGCCGGAACGGCTTTTGGTCGATCCGAGACGACGTACAGTTTCAGCTCTTCCCTTTGCACTGTCGGGCTGATGAGCAGGTCGCTGTAGAACCGGCGCGCGTAGTACTGCAACGCCTTCCAACGCCCGAAGTAATCGATGCTGGACCACGACGCGACGGGCCAGCAATCGTTGATTTGCCAGTAGAGCGAACCCATGTTGTGCGGCATGATGCGTCGCAGGTGCTCCGCGCCGATCTGAATCCCTTCAGCCTGCAAGACCTGGCTCATGTACAAGAACGACTCGAAGTCTTTCGGCTTCGGGTAATCACGCAGCATGTACTCGCGAATTAGCTGGTTGCCGCGCGGATGCCGCTGGTGCGCCAGCATGATCGGCGACTCGATATCGCGATCTTCCGGCAGCGTGTAAGCCTTGACTGTCTCGATATTCGGAAACGATTGGAAGCCGTATTCACTCATGAATCGCGGCATCTGTTTTTCATAATCCGAGAACGGCTCCGACGCGTGCCAGACTCGCCAGTAGTGCACGTCGCCGCTGCGAGCCGAATCGCGATCGTCTTCGAGTCCGCCGTGCGGCGAGCTGGGCCAGTAAGCTCTCGTCGGATCGTACTCGGCCGAAACTTCCTGCAACACGCCGTGAAAAATTTTCAGGTAGTCGTCCCACACCGAGGCCGGCAGGTTCTGCCGCCAGCCCCAGTTGAACCACGCGGTTTCGACTTCATTGTTCCCGGCCCAGAGAACAATGCTCGGGTGATTGCGCAGGCGCTTGACGTTGTCGATTGCCTCCGCGCGCACGTTATCGAGGAAGTCCTGCGTGGCCGGATACATGCTGCAAGCGAACATGTAGTCCTGCCAGACCAGGATTCCCATCTCGTCACACAGCTCGTAGAAGTCGTCCTCTTCGTAGATACCGCCGCCCCAAACGCGCAGCATGTTCATGTTGCTGTCGCGCACCGATTTGATGTGATGCAAATATTTTTGTCTGGTGACGCGTGTGGGAAAGCTGTCAGACGGAATCCAGTTTCCGCCTTTCGCAAAGACGGGAATGCCGTTGATGACGAACATGAAACTTTCTCCGGCAGCGTCACGCTGCCGTCTGAGTTCCAATGTTCGTAGTCCGGTGCGCGTGGTTTTCTCGTCCGTGACGCGACCGTTTACAAGGCTGCGCGCGCGGAAAGTGTAGAGTGGTTGTTCCCCGAGACCGTTGGGCCACCACACGGCGGGCCGCGCGACGGTGAAGTCGAAAGAGACTCGATTGATGCCCTGATTTAGTTTAACTTGCCGTTTTCCTGCCGCCACCTGGTTCGTCTGATTTTCCAGCAATACTGTGGCGTCGCCCGCAGAGCTCGCTTCGACTTCGACGTTTGCAGTCAGCTCGGCAACGTCCGGAGAGATCTTCTTGACGATGATTTGAACGTCATTCACGCGCGCCTGGTCCCACGCCTCGAGAGAAACCGGACGCCATATCCCACTGGTCACGAAACGCGGGCCCCAATCCCAGCCGTAGTGATACGGGGCCTTGCGCGTAAAAGGCGATGTCTTTTCTCCCTGATCGTTCGAGGCGGGAAGCTGGTACTTCAACTTCGCCATCACCGGCAGGATCTCGTTGATCGGCGAGCGAAAAACGATGCGCAACGTGTTGTCGCCGGCTTTGAGCGCGCGCTTCGCGTCAACTCGCCACGTGCGAAACATGTTGTCTGCGTCGAG
>JAICQI010000399.1 GCA_025937955.1 Pyrinomonadaceae bacterium | reverse complement strand
CGCCTTCGCAAACAGCACTGCCGGATCTTTACCCTTCGTCGATGGCGATTGTTCTGAACCGAGCAGGAAGACTTCATCCATGCCGACGTGCATGGCGTCGGCGTCAAACGCGTCGATGATCTCGTCCATCAGTTTGAAGACAATTCGCCAGACTTCGGGATTCGTCACATCCCATTCGCGGCAGTAAATACCCTCGTTGTTTGGAAACGCTCCCGGCGTGAGGTCAAACTTTGGATAGACGGTGAGCAGCGGAAAAGTCTCAGCTTTCCACGACTGGTGGCCGACAGATTGAAATTCAGGAATCAACCGGATGCCGAGCTTCTTGCACAGCGCGGCAAACTTGCGCGCACCATCACGCGTGATCGGATTTGTTCCACGCCTGAGTTCCGGATGCGACTTGAACGCGAAGTTGTAATCAATCTCGAGAACGATGACGTTGATCCCCTGCTTCGCGAGAGTTTCGAGATTCTGTCCCAGTGCGTCGAGTGCACTGTCGCTGTTATAGTCGAGCAAATGGACCGCGCGCCATGGTTTTGGCTGTTTCGATTGGGCAATCGCATCGACATAGACTGCGAACAATAGAAGTATTAGAACTACAATGCTGCGGCTATGAACCAATTGACGGCCTCGCAATTCAGTAGTTTGGTAACGCGCCTGAAGACTAATTTGTAACGGCGATCTTTTCAACAGCCCATCCTGCGAGTTTATTCCACGGCACAAAATTTTCTTGACGAGTTGCACGTGCGACCAATTGTGGCGATCTTTTTAGCGGCTGCGGCGGCCGCCGAGTTGGGCCGAGAGTTTCAAGGCGGCGGTCTGGACGATCTTGCCCAATGACGGCAGGTAGTCGTCATTGAGCTGACTGACCGTTCCACTTAACCCAATCGCCGCTACTACTTCACCACTCGCTGAAAATACCGGAGCGGCAACACAACGCACGCCGATCGCATGTTCTTCGTCGTCAATCGCATACCCGCGCCTGCGTATCGCAGTGAGTTCTTCGAACAGGTGCGGTAACGTGACGATCGTTCTCGGCGATACCTGACGCAATGGATGCAGCCCCGCAATCTCCTGCACTTCTTCACGACTCAAGTGACAGATCAGCGCCTTGCCAACCGCTGTCGCCTGCGGCGCTACACGTCTCCCGTTCCAGATA
Organism: Pyrinomonadaceae bacterium; assembly: GCA_025937955.1. Classification (GTDB taxonomy): domain Bacteria; phylum Acidobacteriota; class Blastocatellia; order Pyrinomonadales; family Pyrinomonadaceae; genus PSRF01. The sequence goes on along the minus strand of JAICQI010000399.1, from coordinate 4,777 downwards.
TCCATCTTGATAAAACCCGGCGACTCGATTCGCTCGATGTACACCGCATCACCGTGATCGAGAATGGCAAGATGCGAACCCAAGCGCGTGGTCTCAACGATCTGGCGTAGGTGCGGCATAGCTAACTCACGCAACGCCATGCCCTGCATCGCCTGTCCACCCAAACTGAGGATCCGTATTCCAAGTGTGTGCTGCCCGGTCTCGACGTCGCGTCGCACGTAGCCACGACTCACCAGCGTTCGCAAGAGATAACTGGTCGAGCTTTTCGGCACTTTAGCTACACGGCTGATCTCGGACGTGCTGAGCCCGTGATTCCTGCTGGCCAGCAGCTCGAGAATCGAGAGAGCACGTTCTACCGAAGTCACCTGTTCACGATTGTGATCCGGCTTCGCTGAATCCTGATTTCTTGCTGTTGCCACTCGCGCCATCCTGCCTCCACACTCTTAAATTTTGTTCACGATATTGAACACGCCTGATTTGACCTATAAAGACAATTCGGCTTCTTTTTCAAATAAAGCTGCTAAAACGGACATTCTGGGTGTCCAACGTACACAACAATGCGTTCACCATTGCGATTGCTGTCTTGCAGGTTGTGAAAACTGATGCTAAACCTCTCCTCATATTATGTCGAGCACTCGTTCACAATACGGAACACGTTTCAATACCGCGCCACCGGAGTTCAACCCGGAGACCGATCTTCCCGAAGGATTCCTGGCGTTTCTATTCCCACTTCATCGGGAACTATCACCCCGGCAACAATCCCTCATTCAAAAGCGTGCGGCCGTCCTCACCTCCGCACACCAGGGTCAGAAGCCAAACTATCTGCCGCCTTCGGAAGCCACCACCACCGGCTGGACGATTCCGCTGCCGCAGTGGTGCGCCGACCAGCGCAACCAGATGACCGGACCGGCGGACGATGCTGAGCTCGTCGTGAAAATGCTGAACTCGGGCGCGCCAGGCGTGATGCTGGACCTGGAAGACTCGATGGCCAACACGTGGGCTAACCTGACCACCGGCCTCGCGAATATCGACGCGGCCCTGAAAGGTGAGCTCACCTATTTCGACGCGAAACGCGATCGCCGTGCAGGCATCAACGACAGCAACACAGTCACCTTCATTCGCCCGCGTGGCTTGCACATAAGCCAGGCCGGAGTACTCAACGACGAGTTGATGTCAGCCTCACTGTTCGACGTAGCGATGGTGGCTTACAAAGCAGATGTCGATCGTCTGCGACATCCGCTCAGCTTCTACATTCCGAAATCTGAGTCGGCGGAAGAAGCGCTGTGGTGGCGCGATCTATTCCGCGCGATCGAAGACGCCAGAGGATGGGCGCGTGGTTACATCAAGTGTATGGCGTTAGTTGAGTCGCACCCCATCGCTTATCAGATGGAGGAGTTCATCTACAACCTGCGCGACCACATCGTCGGTTTGAATCTTGGCCGCTGGGACTACATGGCCAGCTTGATCCATTTCAATCTCGAGGATCCCGAGTGGGTCCTGCCCGATCGAAACACGATTCCGCATGACGTACCGTTCTTTCAAAACCTGCGCGAGTTGCTGGCCGAGACTTGCCACAAACACGGCATCCTCGCCATCGGCGGCATGACGGCGTTGTATCCCAGCCGTACCGATTCCGAATTGAACGAACGAGCGCTGCGCGTACTCGCCGCGGACAAGAAGAACGAGGCGAACTGTTTGATGGATGGCGCATGGACCGGACATCCAGACCAGAACGAGATCGCAGTGCAGCAGTTTCCGTTTCCAAACCAGGTTAACGCACGCAAATCGTCAGCGGAGACCCACCCGGATCTGCGGCCCAGCCCGAGAGGAGTCGGCAGCATTACTGCGAACGGAACGCGCGCCGCAATCCGCACTGTCATTCGTTATCGAAATGGGGTGCTGAACGGCAAAGGCGCCAGCTTGCTCGACGGCTACATGGAAGATCTCGCAACCGATCGCATTTATCGCTTGATGATCGCGCAACGCATACGTCATGGCGACAACACGCCCGAGTCGATCAGCCGCATGTTCGACGAGGAGCTCGAGCGAATCTTGACTGAACTGCCCGCTGACGCCGGCGAGCCCGTGATTGAGAAATATCGCACCGCGCGCCAGATCAGCGAATTGCTAATTCGGAATCAGGAATTTGATCCGATCTGATGTTCACAAAACCAGGAGGGATACTCATGAAAACCGATGATCATGTTGCACTGGAAAATGAATGGACCACGTCTGAGCGCTGGCGCGGAATCAAGCGCGGTTACACCGCGGCGGACGTTGTAAAACTACGCGGGTCTGTCGAGATCAAACACACGCTTGCCGAGCGTGGCGCAAAACGTCTCTGGGAACTGCTGCACAGAGAGCCATATGTGCCCGCGCTTGGAGCGATGACTGGCTGTCAGGCGGTGCAACAAGTGCAGGCGGGTTTGAAGGCAATCTACCTGAGTGGTTGGCAGGTCGCGGCTGACGCAAATCTCGCCGGTCACATGTATCCCGATCAGAGTCTGTATCCAGCGAACAGCGTTCCCGACGTCGTGCGCAAGATTAATCACGCGCTGCAACGCGCCGATCAGATCGATCATGCTGAAGGTCGGAACGGGATCGATTGGTTTGTTCCGATCGTGGCTGACGCTGAGGCCGGTTTTGGCGGCAACTTGAATGCATTCGAGCTGACGAAAGCGATGATCGAAGCCGGAGCCGCGGCCGTACATTTTGAAGATCAGCTCGCGTCGGCCAAGAAGTGTGGTCACATGGGTGGCAAGGTGCTGGTGCCGACGCAGGAGTTCATTCAAAAGCTGGTCGCGGCACGGCTCGCGGCCGACGTGATGGGCGTGGACACGATTCTAGTGGCGCGCACCGATGCAGATGCCGCTGGACTAATCACCAGTGACATCGACGAACGCGATCATCAATTCCTGACCGGCAACCGAACTCCGGAAGGTTTCTTCACGGTCAAACCCGGGTTGGACCAGGCTATCGCGCGCGCCTTGTCTTACGCGCCTTACGCAGACGTCGTCTGGTGCGAGACTTCCGAGCCAAACCTCGAAGATGCCAGCCGCTTTGCGCATGCGATCCACTCGCAGTATCCAGGCAAGCTGATGGCTTACAACTGTTCGCCGTCATTCAACTGGAAGAAAAAACTCGACGACCGCACGATCGCGAAGTTTCAGAAAGAGCTCGGGTTGATGGGCTACAAATTTCAGTTCATCACGCTCGCGGGCTTTCACGCACTCAACCTCGCGATGTTTGAGCTGGCGCAGGAGTATCGCGAGTCGGGCATGAGCGCCTACGCGAAGCTCCAGGCGACCGAATTCGCGCGCGAAGCCGACAGCAACTATCGCGCTGTCAAGCACCAGTCGTTTGTCGGCACCGGCTATTTCGACGCGATCGCACAAGTAATCGCCGGCGGCAATTCCTCGACAACCGCGCTCACCGGCTCGACTGAGCAGGAACAGTTTTATCCGCAGATGACGCAGAAAACGCAGATTTATAAAACTGAATCCGCGTAAATCTGGTTTGGAGATCCGCGTCATCAGCGGCCCTCCTATTGACAGCCGATAGGACGCGGCGCTAGACTCCGCTCCTATCGACTGACGAGAGGAAGGGGTATGACCAAACAACAAGCCGACCTGTACAAGCAGGGCACGCTCGAATTGCTAATCCTGCGACTGCTGAGTTCCGGAAGTTTGAACGGATGGGACATCATGCAGCGCATTCAGCTCGCCTCGGGTGAAGTGCTCAGCGTCACGCCCGGTGCTCTCTATCCCGCTCTTCATCGTCTCGAAACTCGCGGCCTGATCTCCTCCACCTGGCGGCCTTCCGACAACAATCGCAAGGCCAGGTTTTATGCATTGACCACGCATGGCCGCAAACAACTCGATACGCAACGCAAAGAATGGGAGCAATTCACCGCTGCCGTCTCCCTGATCTTACGAGGTGCTTAAGGAGTTCCAGTGAACCTGAGTAGTTTGTTACGTCGCTGGCGCGCGTTAACTCGTCGAGACGAAATGGAACAAGAGCTCGATGAAGAGATGCGATTTCATCTCGAACGAGATATCGCACAAAACATAAAAAGCGGCATGACTCCTGAAGACGCACGCTACGCGGCGCTGAAGTCGTTTGGCGGTGTCGACCAGTCAAAAGAAGAGTGCCGCAATGCACGAGGTGTTGAATTGATCGAAAATACTGTGCGCGACGTCACCTACAGCTTGCGCGTACTCGTCAAGAGTTATGGCTTTACCATCGTTGTCATCCTGACCCTGGCGCTCGGCATCGGCGCGAACACTGCGATCTTCAGTTTTGCGAACGGCATTCTGCTGCGACCACTTCCCTACCCCCAATCCGATCGCCTCATTGTGTTGGATGAGACGGCGCTCAAACGAGGCGTCGATTCCATGAACGTCTCGTATCCCAACTTCCTTGATTGGCGTGAGCAAAACACAGTCTTCGAAGACGTCGCCACTTACTTCGGCAGCAGCAGGTTTGCGCTCACCGGCGCCGGTGAGCCCGTCCAGCTTCGCGGCTCGCGTATTTCACATGGGCTGTTCGAGATCCTCCGTGTGTCGCCGCAACTCGGCCGCACTTTTACCGCCAACGAGGACCGCCCCGAGGAAGATGCGGTCGTGATCCTCGGACACGATCTGTGGCAACGTTCTTTCGGCGGCGATCCAAACATCCTTGGTAAGAAGATCAATCTCAGCAATCGTGCGCGCACGGTCATCGGCGTGATGCCACGGGGTTTCAGGTTTCCCGAAGTTTCCGACCTTTGGGTGCCGCT
>JAICQI010000441.1 GCA_025937955.1 Pyrinomonadaceae bacterium | reverse complement strand
GGAAACACAACGTCGAGCTTTTCACCCGTTAACGGCTGCTCGTTGTTGTGGAGTGAGATTAAACCTTTGTGTGAAGGATCGCCGAGGAGTGCGACGTCACCCGTGACCGTGTGTGTCTTCGAAGGCAGTAACGGTTGAACTGCGGCAGGAAGCAGTTGTGCCGACTGCGCCGGTGCCAGCCACTTCCCTTCTTTGGTGATGCCTATCGGCACGACGTCAAACTTTCGCCGGTCGATACCTTCAACAATCGCGCGTGCGGACCGGATCGAAACCTCGTGTTCACCCGAACGCCCACCGAAGATGACTCCGACGCGAAGCTTTTTCGCCACTCTTCCTGGCCCAACCTTTACAGAATCGTTTTGCCCAACGCCGACAGAATCAACTCTACTCCCAATTCCGCCGTCCTATTATTAACATCAAGCGCCGTATTAATCTCGACAATTTCCAGCGAACGCATGCCGCCCGCTTCGGCAATCTTTTCCATTGCGTGATGCGCTTCGCGGTACGTGAGCCCACCACGAACGAGTGTTCCAGATCCGGGAGCATCACCTGGATCCAAAACATCGATATCAAACGTGACTGCATAACCTCCGGAACCACGTGAAGCGATGGCAATCGCTTCGTCCATGCAGGCGCTCATGCCGCGCTCGTCGATCTCACGCATCGTAAAGAACCGGATTCCCAGTTTCCTGATCATCTCCTTTTCGCCCGGATCGATGTCACGTGCTCCCACATGAGCACACAACCGCGGATCGAGCTTGGGCGCAAAACCGCCGACGTTTGTGAGCTCAGGCGCGCCATAGCCGAGCAGCACTGCCAGAGGCATGCCATGAATATTGCCCGACGGAGTGGTTCCCGGTGTGTTTATATCGGCGTGTGCGTCGAACCAGATCAGGCCTACCTTGTGATCTTGTTTTTTGTAGTGAGAGACGACACCGGAAAACGATCCGATCGCGATGGAGTGATCGCCGCCGAGTATCAGCGGCAGTTCATTGGCTTCAAGTATCGCTTCAACTTCCTTCGCCAGTTGTTCGCAGGCATGGCTGATCTCGCGGACGTATTTGAGCTTATCGTTCACCTCCGGGAACATCCGTGGACGCTCGAGTCGCAAGTCTCCGAGATCCTGAACTAAATATCCCAGTCTCGCGATGCGCTGGTTCAAACGCGCTACACGCAATGCGGCCGGACCCATATCAACACCGGCCATGCTTGCGCCGTAGCCAAGTGGCACGCCCAGGATACATACTGCCTTGTTTAGGTCCGCGCTCATCCGCCTAAGTTGAAGTTAAAGCCACCGCCGCCGCCGCCGCCCTGGGTCGGGAAAAAGGGTCTCAACAGGCCCGCGAGCGCCGCCAGGTTCCGAGTTTGAATCAACAGCTCACCTGGTCCCATAAATTCAGCCACAATGCCTTCGCCGCTCATCATGCTGCGGAAGAATCCGGACGCGGCTTTGCGAAGCGTGTATTGCGTTGTGCCTTCCCAGGCTACGAGATGACCAGTGTCGACGACGTAGCGTTCGCCGGGTTGCAGTCGCTTGCGATGAATCGCGCCGAAGGACGAGACAAGCAGCAGTCCCTGACCCTGTACCATCAGCACAAACAACCCTTCGCCTGAGAAGAACGACTTCGCGCCGCCCCACTTGGTGTCAACGGTGAGGCTGGAGTCCCCGGCGAGGTAGGAACTCGATTGCACGAAGAACGGTTGGCCAGTCAGCTCAATCGCGGCAACATCGCCGGGTGCGCCGGGAGCAAGTGTGACTTCACCTGGACCACCGCGCGCGGTGAACGTCGAGATGAATGCCGATTCACCACCGGCCGCTCTCTTGATGGCGCCGAATAAACCGCCCTTCATCTGCGATTGCAGTTCAATGTTGGCTGACATCGAAACCATCGCACCCGCTTCCGCCTGGATCGATTGCTCGGCCTGTAGTTGCAGCACTGCGAGCGAGAAGGATGGTTGATGTAACACTTCAAAGCTGTAGCCTCTGCCGCGGCCGCGAGCATCTTCGTCGATCTGAATTCCACGGCCCGCGCCCTGACTAACGGGCTGTGTGTCGGCGGGAGTCAGGCGATGGCCACACGCACCGCAGAAGGTCGAGCCTGGAAGTAGTTGAGCACCACACTTCGGACAGTTCATAACTGTACTCCTGGGTCTTTTAACACGGATGACGCGGATTTAAGGCCGGATCCGGTAAAGCATACGCGGGAAAGGGATCGTTTCTCTAATGTGCTCGATGCCGCACATCCACGCCGTGCAGCGCTCGATGCCCATCCCAAAGCCGCCGTGCGGAACGCTGCCGTATCGTCGCAGATCGAGATACCACTCAAACGCTTCCTGCGGAAGTTCGTGTAACGCGATCTGCTCTTTGATAAATTCGAGCGACGCCGCACGCTCACCACCGCCGATCACCTCGCCATAACCCTCAGGCGCCAGCACATCGACGCCCAGCGCTAATTCCGGTCGCTCCGGATCGCGCGCCATGTAGAACGCCTTCACCGCCGCGGGATAGTGATGCACCATCACGGGTCTATCGAACTGGCTGGAAATGTATGTTTCGTCAGGAGCGCCAAAGTCTCCGCCCCATTCGAACTTCGACTCCAGCGCGCCTTTCTCAAATCCCTCCTGAAGCATCTTCACCGCTTCATCGTAGTGAACACGCGGGAACGGCGCCACGATGGCTTCGAGCTTCGAGGTGTCGCGCTCAAGCACTTTCAACTCCTCACTTCTCTTCTCGAGCACCTGCACCGCAATGTACGCCAGCATGCGTTCAGACAAACTCATCACGTCTTCGAGCGTGGCGTACGCCATCTCGGGCTCGACCATCCAGAACTCAGTCAAGTGCCGGCGCGTCTTGGATTTCTCTGCCCTGAAAGTCGGCCCAAAGCAATAGACTTTACCGAACGCCGCGGCATTGGCTTCGTTGTAAAGCTGACCCGATTGCGTTAGATACGCCTTCTCGCCTTCGAAGTAATCCACTTCGAACAGCGTGGTTGTGCCTTCACAGGCGGCAGGCGTAAAGATCGGCGCATCGCAAAGCGTAAAGCCGTCGTCATCGAAAAAGTTTCTGACGGCCTGGACCACCGTGTGCCTGACTTTCAGCACCGCGTGCTGGCGCCGCGAGCGCAGCCACAGGTGTCTGTGGTCCATGAGAAACTCTGTACCGTGTTCTTTTGGCGTGATCGGATAATCGTGGACCTCCTGCAACACCTCAGCATTGCTCACGTCGATCTCGTAACCGCCGGGCGCGCGACTGTCCGCACGCACAGTGCCTTTGACTACGAGCGCTGATTCCTGGCCCAGTCCCTTTAACTGTTCAAACAACTCCGGCGAGATCGCATTCTTCAACACGACGCACTGCACGATGCCTGTTCCGTCGCGCAGTTGCGGAAAGAGAATCTTGCCGCTCGAGCGCATGTTATAGAGCCATCCTTTAAGAACTACCTCAGCGCCCTCGTGCTTTGAAAGTTGGTTGATGTAGGTGTGATTGTCCGAAGCGATAGCGTGTGATTGGGTTGTCATCTAAAAACCGAGAGTGTTAGTTAACACGTTCCTTTAACATCCTTCGCAGTGTGGGGAATCTTTCCAGCCATTCGGCGGCCTGCAACACAATTTCGAGTGTGGGTTGAATGAAGTGCTGGTAGACGCTCGCCCTTCCGCAGACCGCAGTTTGATAAGAGAATGTGCCCGTGGCTTTCAAACCGCGCTGAATCGTCATCAGACGAAATTCGAGCGCGAAGTCATCAGGATCGATTGCGCCGAGCCCGATCAAGCGGCGTTGTTCAAGAAAGAACAGCCGGTGAGCGCGCAGTTCGGCGAGCGATGGCGGACACGGTTGGCGGTCGAGTAGAAACGAAACCAGGTCATAACTCGCCGGACCCATGCGCGCGTCCTGGTGATCCACGATTCGGATCCGCTTCCGGCTATCGATCATCAGATTCGAAGCGTGATAATCACGATGGCAAAGCACGCGCGGCACTGCTGCGAGCTCGGCGGCGATGTCGTTCAGTTCAGCCTTTAACTCGGCGACTTCGGCGTGACGCAGTGACTCACCCCGCAGGCTGCCGAAGTAGTGGTCAAAAAAGAAGTCCAGTTCCCACGACAGTTTGGCTTCGTCAAAAGCCAGTCGACTCGAGATCGACTGCGTTTCGTAAGCCCGTTCAGTTGCGTTCTGAATCTTCGCGATCAGTGCGATAGCACGTTCTTTGTACTCGTCACACTGTTCATCTGATTCGTTTTCGTAGACTTGAAAAAGCTGCCGGTCGCCCAGGTCCTCCTGCACGATGATCCCAGCATTGCCGTCGACCGCATAGATCTCCGGCACTGGGATGCCGCAATCGAGAAACAAACGGGTTACGTCGAGATAAGGATGGAATTCGGGATCAAACGGCTCCGGGTATACCGCCGCTACCGCAGTGCGCTTTTTCCAGCCGAGGCGGTAGTACTTGCGGGTTGAAGCATCAGGAGTAAGAGGAATGACTTCCTTACTTGCGATTCCTTGCTGCGTAATGAATCTCGCAAGACGATCTGACGCCGAGGATTCAAATGCGTTTGAAATCACAGGTTTTGGAGCACTCATCTGCGTTCATTTTGAGCTTGCGGCGTCAACCCGCGGATTGTATCACAGGGGCACGATAAAGTTTTCACCCTGAAAATGACCGGGCAAAGCCTTTTCCGGAGGCTTCTTGCCCTCGACTAACTGGCGCGGCACGACGACTGCGTTCTCGACGATCTCGCCGGCTTTGATCCTCACGTCGTCAGCGAGTATGGCGCGGTTGACACGCGCGCCCGGGCCTACTTCCACATCGTCCCACAGGATCGAATCAGTAATTGTCGCCGATGGAGCGATAACCGTCTGCGATCCGGCGACAAACGAATTCCCTTCTTCCTTCAAAAGTTCAACACTGATGTCGAGATATCTTTTCAGCGTCGAAAGCTCACGCCACTTTCCGGAAGCGACGTGTGCCGCAACGACTTCGCCGTTGCCAATAGCTTTCGGATAAACATCTACAACCGAGTCAGAAAACACACCACGCGGCACGTATTCAAAGACTCGTGGCTCGAGGATGTGAATCCCAGTGAACATCAGCGGTACCTCTCCCGCTTCGCTGTCGACAGGCATACCGGCGAATCGTCGTATTCGGCCGGCTTCAGTTTCCACGACGCTAAAGCGCTCGCGGCGCGTGTTCGGAAGGAGAACCAGTGTCGCAAGTGCGTTCATGCTTCGGTGCGTCTCAAGCGCAGCATCCAGGTCGATATCGGTGATGATCTTTCCGTTGACGACGACAAATGTCTCTTGTTCAAAGAACTCGCGTGTGTTGTCGAGTGCGCCGCTCGTGCCAAGGATCACTGGTTCTTCAACGTAATAGAGTTTGACGCCGAAGCGACT
>JAICQI010000912.1 GCA_025937955.1 Pyrinomonadaceae bacterium | reverse complement strand
TAGCGATTTTTCGAGCGCGCGATCGCTTCCGGCGTGAGCACGTGCAAGTCGGCTCGCAACAAGTCGAGATGCTCTTCGTCAAAACGCGTCGATAGCGTGTGCATCTCCGCATCGCTCAAACGGAAATACTCTGACTTGATCAGGTCAGCGATTTCGGCGATCCGGGTGGTGTGCGATTCTTCCGAGGAGAGTCCTTCGAGAAGCAGCAGCAGTTTCAACGCGGCGCGGTTGGCCGGGACGTCGCCCGCGTCGATGCGCAACTCCAGGTTGCACGGCAGCGACTCTTCCAGCATCACGCGCGTGATCACCGGTCCATACGCAGCACGCTCGCGAACGACGAGCGCGATGTCAGAAAGTTTGAAGTTTTCAGTCAGCACCAGACGCTTCACTTCGCGCGCGATGGTGCGGATCTCCGTGTCGCGATCGCCGCACTCGAGATAACGAATCTCCGGCACCACGTCTTCGGGCGCTTCGGAAATTTCGTCTGACGATGTCAAAGGATTGAAAAGGTTCTCGCGCAGTGTCGCTAACGTGCCGGTTGGAGCGATGTAATCGGGTGTGTAAACGCTGTCGAACGTGGCGATGCTTTGCAGTTGACCGATCGTTTCCTGAAACGGAATGAAGATTTCCGGATTGCTGTCGTCGTGATTGAGATTGACGATGGTGTGCGGCAGGCGCGGGATCAGCTCGCGCAGGATCTCGCCCTGCACGGGCGTGAAGTCGAAGAAGCCGTCGATGATGAAGAGCTCCACTTTCGGCAGCCACGGCAATCGCACCAGCCGCTCGTCGATTAGCCCGCGCAAAACCCAGAGTGCGCGAAGCTGCTCGGCGTCTTCTTCAGTGAAATGATTCTGGTTTAGCAGCTCGCTGTAAGTGGAGTAGATGAGTGCGACTTCACGATCGAAGTCAAGCTGCGTGATGCCGCGTGCTTCGCCTTTCTTCTCGAGGTCGCGCGCGCGTGCGGCGAGGATCTCGATGAGCTCGGCGGGGGTTCTGGCGGCACGTTCGATTTCGCCGAGCAGAGTGGAGATGCTGTTGACGCAGCCTTCGCGAGTGGCGAGTGGCGCAAATGCTTTCAGCTCGTTGTTGGCCAGCAACTTCAGCAGCACTTGCGAGATCAGGCTGCGCTTCAGTGGCAATTCATCGCGATCGATTGGAATTCGTGGCGGCAGTCCCTCATCGTTTTCGTCAACCGCGGAATAGATCACGCGCCGCACGAGGCCGCGAAAAAGATAAATCGGAAGCTCGCCCCAAACACCACGGTTGCGGTTACCGTCGAGGATCTTTTGCGTGACTTGCTCGAGCAGCGGCAACGACGCGGCGAGATAGATGAAAGAGTCGCTTTGATTGTTGGCTACGAATTTAGCGCACCGCTCGATGAGTAGCGCGCGGTTGTTATTGAGTAGCGGACCAAACCAGATTTCGTTCAAAACAGGTAACGCGGATAACGCGGATTTACAAAAGCAGATTGAACACGGATTTTATCTTTTGCCGCTTCGGGCGCTGCGTGCCTTTAGCAGCGGCATCTCTTCTTCGGGAAACAGTCCGCCATCATCAAAGCTCAGCGCTCGGGCTGCTTTGTCGACGGGCTCGAGTATTTCTATCTCCTCGCCTGCGATGGCGCCGCGCTCTTTGAAGCGCCTCGCCGTCACGAGGACGCGAGATTCAAGCGATCGCACGCCTTTGTTGTAGGCGTCGAGAGCGCGATCGAGATTCCTGCCAATGTCGTCAAAATGGTTCGTAAACACGCGCAATCGATCGTAAAGCGTCTTCGCGAGATTACTGACTTCCTGCGCGTTGTCAGCCATTTGCTCCTGCCGCCAACCGTACGACACCGCTTTCAGCAACGCAATCAACGTCGTGGGTGTCGCGATGATTACGCCCTGGCTGACGCCATCTTCGATCAACTTCGGATCGTTTTCGAGTGCAGCACTGTAAAACGTTTCGCCCGGCAGAAACAACAGCACAAACTCCGGTGTCGGTTGTACGGTTTCCCAGTACGACTTGCGACTGAGCGAAGTGATGTGCGTGCGCACGAGTCGCGCGTGATCTTTAAGCCTCGCCGCGCGTACTTCCTCGTCCGTAGTTGAGATCGATTCGTAGAAAGCGTCAAAAGGAACTTTCGAGTCGACCACGATTGTGCGATTGCCCGGCAGACGCACGATGAGGTCTGGACGTATGCGACTGTCTTCAGTCGCAACCGTTTCCTGTTCCACGAAGTCGCAATACTGAAGCATCCCGGCCAGCTCGACGACGCGGCGCAACTGAATCTCACCCCAACG
>JAICQI010000809.1 GCA_025937955.1 Pyrinomonadaceae bacterium | reverse complement strand
GGAACACTATGCTAACTATCGTGACCTGTCAACATTTCCGAAATTAAGCGATCGACGTGGATGCGGGTGGTGTCGAGGAGCTTGATGCCGTTGTGTTCTTCGGTGCGAAGTAGCAGCGGTATTTCGGTGCCGCCGAGAATCACTGCTTCGACGCCGTCGCGCGTTTTCATTTCCTCAGCTATGCGCAGAAATTGCGCGCGGGTTTCGGGCAGGAAGAGGTCGTTCAGCAGCTCGCCGAAATACTTCTCGTGAATGTAATTCTGTTCTTCTTCTGTTGGTGTGACCAGCTTGACGTCGGTGTGCGCGAACACTTTCGGATAGAACGACGCCTGCATCGTGTAACGCGTGCCGAATAATCCGACAGTCTTGAAGCCGAGCGATTGAGCGCGTTCGCACGTTGCTTCGACGATGCTGATCAGCGGCAGCGAGGTGCGCTGCTGTAGCTCGTCGAAGACGATGTGAGCCGTGTTTGCGGTCAGGGCTGCAAAGTCGACGCCGGCTCGTTGCAGCCTTTCGAATTCTCCCGCGAGGTAGTCCGTAACTTTGTCGAGCTCACCGGAGTTCATCCAGGCGATCATTCGTTTGAGATCGACACTGTTGATGATGACCGGCGGCGACGCGCCATCCGCCTTCTCGCGATACTGCGCAATCAGCAAGCGGTAATAGTCGATCGTTGACTCAGGCCCGGTGCCGCCGATGAGACCCAGCGTTTTCATAGTTCGTGAAAACCTTAACCGACAAGGCACAAAGGCACTAAATCTTTGTTGATTTTGTGACTTTAGTGCCTTTGTGGTTTAACAACTACTGCTGTGTGGTCGTGCTCCTTAGTGGTTCGCCGATGTCGTATTCCGGTTTGGGAACACCCATGATCCACTTATCAAACCAGCCGACGATGTGTTGCAGTCGCTCAATGCGATGCCACGGCTGTCCGGAACGCGACAACTCGTGTGACTCGTTCGGAAAGCGCACCATCACGGTGGGAATCCGGCGATACTTCAGCGCGCGAAACATCGCTTCGCCGCCGGGACCTGTCGGCGTGCGCCAGTCTACCTCGCCGAGAATCAACATCAACGGCGTTTGGATCTTGTTGACGTAAGTGATCGGCGAGCGTCGCTTGTAGTCTTCCGGATCTTCAAACGGCGGCGCCTTGAACCACGACGGCTGGAAGAGCGTGAAGTCGGCGGTGTACCACCAGTCAGTCCAACTCGCGATGTCGCGTTGCGAAACCGCGGCCGCGAAGCGCGTCGTCTGCCCGATGGTCCAGTTCGTCAGCAATCCGCCACCGCTGCCACCAGTCACAGCGAGCTTCTTGTCGTCGATGTAACCACGCCGTATCAGCTCGTCGACACCGGCCATTAGATCCTTGTAATCATCGCCGGGATAGTTGTGCTGGATGATGTTTCCAAACTCCTGCCCGTAGCTGGTGCTGCCGCGCGGGTTTGGATAAAGCACGACGTAACCCTTCGCGGCCATCCACTGAAACTCGTGATCGAAGATGAAACCGTAAGCAGCGTGTGGTCCACCGTGAATGTTCAGAATTAATGGATACTTCTTGTTCGAATCGAAATCGGGTGGCTTCTGCACCCACGCCTGGATCTTCTTCCCATCAAAACTCGAGTGCCAGATTTCTTCGGGCTCGGTGAGACTCAGTTTTGAAAACAACTCGTCGTTTAGACGCGTCAGTTGTTTAGGCTGGCCGCCGGGTTTGTCGAGCCAGTAAAGATCGCCGATGCGAGTCGGAGTCGAGATCAGCAGCACAAACTTCGAAGCATCGGGCAAAGCGCGGAAGTTAACGACAGCCTGGTTGCCGGTCGTGACGTCTGACTGCTTGCCTGTCGCAACATCAAACGATCCGACGTTCGCTTTGCCTTCCTTAACGTAGACCATGTTGATGCTGCGTCCATCAGACGACCACACCGGCAGGTTGCCGCTGCCGCCTCTTGGTGCAACGTTGTCGCCGGTCAAACCGCTGCCAATGTCGAAATCGAAGTTGGTGGTGAGGTTTCGTGGTTTGGCGTTGGTCGCCAGATCCATCACCCACAGATCGGGTTGAGAATAAGAACGCACCGGCTGGGTGACTGAACTAACGAAAGCCACCTGCTTTCCATCAGGACTCACACTGAACGTAGCCGCACTCATGTTAAACGAAGTGAGTTTTCCAGGCTCGCCACCGGTTACCGCAACTGAGTAAATATCGGTGCGCGGCAGTTCGTAGTAAGGTTCGTCTGTAAAATCCGACTCGAAGTAAATGCGAGAGCTGTCTTTCGCCCAAACTGCTCCGGCATCACTGAAGCGGCCGTGGGTCAACTGTTTCGGCGTGACTTTTTCGTCGCCTGTCTTTGGTGCGTTGACAACCCAGATGTGTTGTGGATGTTTGAAGTCGAGATAGCCGGTGCCGTTTGCGCGATAGACTGCGCGATTGATCACGCGCACGTCGCTTTCGCGCTCTGCAGGTGTCGGACTCGCGGCCGGTGACGGAGATGGTTGCGCGGCGGCTTTTGCGGCCTTCGCGAGTTCTTCCGCCGTGGCGCTGTTGTAGAACGCGATCATCTTGCCGTCAGGCGACCACTGTGGGCCACCAGCTCCACGGGGCAGCGTAGTGAACTGAAACGGCTCGCCACCCGTCATCGCCAACATGAACAACTGCGCCGGCTCTTCGCGGCCACTAACTTCCCGAGCACGCATGAACACGAGATACTTTCCATCGGGCGACCAGCGCGGCGTCGTGTCGCGTGGACCATTCGTTAGCTGGCGTGTTTCGCCGTTCGCGGTAGAAACAATCCAGAGCGCGGTGTTATAGCCGTCCTTCTTGTCGTTCACCGTCACGCGCACGAAGGCGACGATTGAGCCATCTGGCGAGACTTGCGGGTCGCCGATCCAGACGAAGTCGAAGAGATCTTTTTCAGTGATATTGCGTTTCT
>JAICQI010000570.1 GCA_025937955.1 Pyrinomonadaceae bacterium | reverse complement strand
CGTACAGCAAATGTGAAGCTGAGACCCGCAGATGTGCTCGACATATCTTCCGATGACGCGAAACGACTGAAACTTCACGAGGGAGAGCGCGTGCAAATCCGCAGTCGTTACGGTGAAGCGACACTGCCAATTCGAATCACGTCAACTGTAAAACCGGGAGAGTTGTTTGCGACGTTTCACACTGCGGAAGTATTTCTCAATCGCGTGACCAGTCCTCATCGAGATCGATATGTAAAGAGTCCGGAATACAAAGTTACTGCGGTGAAGATTGAAAAGCCTAATCAAACTTCATAAGCCTTAATTTCTCAACACTCCCTTGAGGCTCACGCTCGCGCCGCGCCTTATGATTGCGGCAGTGTTACTGTGACAGCGTTTCTACTTCAGTCAACTGTTTGCCGGGCCCGAGCAAAAGACGCGACGCAGCAAGCACCGAGGGAACATAGTTCGCCGTTTCTTGTGGCAGGAGTCCGCGATCAGCCATGGTCCAGAAGTCGCGGATTCCAGTGCGACGTATGAGCCTGGCAACACGACCTTCGCCCCAATTGTAGGCTGCCAGGGCCAGTTGCCAATCCCCAAAGAGCGCGTGCAGATCGCGAAGATAGCGCGCCGCAGCGCGCGTAGACTTCTCGGGATTTTCTCTTTCATCTGTCCAGGCTGTACGTCGCAGTCCATAGCGAGCACCGGTTCCAGGTATGAACTGCCAGATACCGTGCGCCTCCTTGGGCGAATGTGCTCTGGAGTTGTAGGTGCTCTCTACAAAGCCAACACCAATCAACCACTCGGGCACGCCTTCCTCACGGAACACTTGGGCCATCATTGGTCGATACGACGCTAACCGAGACTGCCCCATCTCTAAACGCGATCGTCCTCGGCCCTGAAAATAGTTAATGAAAGCTGCCACGCGCGCGTTGCCGGCAGAGTCAGCGTCGATGAAGCTTTCGCCCACTAACTTTGTCGGAGCATCCAGCGCGACTAGCTCTTTGGTGA
The DNA here is from genome assembly GCA_025937955.1 of Pyrinomonadaceae bacterium. Taxonomy (GTDB): domain Bacteria; phylum Acidobacteriota; class Blastocatellia; order Pyrinomonadales; family Pyrinomonadaceae; genus PSRF01. Next base: position 3,475 of record JAICQI010000570.1, on the reverse strand, counting down.
TTTCTAACAGATACTCGCGGAGCAGAGGGTCTTGTTGCTTTGCGTCGCCATCAGGCGCTGCCGCCGCGATCACTTCGGCGGCTTGCCGAAGCAGCGCGCGCCCTTCATCTCGACGTCCGTGCTTTAACCTTTGGCTTGCCTCAATGCGAAAACCATTGGCCTCCTCGATGACGCTTACCGCGTCTGCAGCAATGGCAGTGCTGGCAATCAACCGATCCAAATAGTGCTCAATGTTAACGGTTTGCGTTTGATCCGCTGTTGTGCTCTTTGGAAGGTTGGGCTCCACTGTCTGGCCAAGTGCGCTCAAGCTAAAGAACACCAGGGCGCTAAGCAGTAGCGGTAGATGCCAACCAACATTTCTCCAATGCAGAAACGGTCTAATTGTTGTTTTGCACATCATGTTAGTAAATTTCAACGGCTCGTGCGTACTTTGCCTCTGCCCGTATCAGCGGTGTTGGACGAAAGACCCGACTCCAGATGAAGTCATAAGTCTTCTCAGCCAATGGCTCTTTCAGAATGAAATTGAAACTACGCTTTGGCCCACCGGTTTGCGGTTCAAACGTCAGCACTTCGAAACGATCAATATCCGGACGACCAACCGCTCTAATATCCGTCCAGCGCCAACTCCTGGAGTCGTGCCCTTCATTTGCTTCATAGACCAACCGGTCGGCATAGAGCTCCAGTAGGCCCTGGCAACCACTGAAGCGATGCAAGTGCTTCACCGGTATCTTCGCCAGAATCTCGCTTTCCTCATTTGTAAACGACGTCACAAACGGTCGATTGATCCGCTCTCTCAGAAAGTCGCTGACCTGCTGATCGATCTGGCCGTTGATGATTTTGAAGCTTAGGTTTTCTTCCTGACCCAACCGTAGTATTCGGTTCTCATACGTCCAGATTCGCACGCGAGTAGGAGAAAGAATTTCAAGGAGCTTAATCTCACTATAGGCCCAACTCCGGCTGCCCTTCTCTTTCTTCGCGCGGAACTCAACATGATCAGTTGAAATGATCAGCTCCCCGTCACGATCTCCGATTAAGCGGTCTTGGCGCACCTTGTATGTGAACTCTTGCGCGTTGACCTGCAAGGATGACAAAAGGAGAAAACATGCGCTCATGATCGCGCAGATATTGAAGTATTTAAGTCTCATCTCGTTTCTCCTTTAGAACCGGCTGGACGAACAGAGTTTCTAATGTATCCAGCAGTTTCATCACACACTTCTTTCTCTGATTACGCCGGCACTGCCGCAGCCGGCCATTGTGCCGTCGATTGTTTTTTCACTTCCGTGTGCCACTTCCACACGGCATAGATCGCCGGATAGACCACAAGGCCCATGATGAATGCAGTAAACATTCCCGCGAACAGCGGGGCGGTGATCCTTTTCATCACGTCAGCCCCTGTGCCTGTCGCCCACATCACAGGTACCAGTCCGACGAAATCCACCGCCACTGTCATGAACATAGGACGAAGTCGCATGACAGTTCCCTTTACTATCGCCTCATGCAATTGCTCCTTTGTTTTCATCATCCCCCGCTCGCGCATCTCAGCGTAGGAGAGGTCCAGGTAGAGGAAAACGAACACGCCCATCTCGGCAGCCACACCCAATAGCGCAATCAATCCGACCGCGACCGCGATGCTCATGTTGTAATTCAACAGGTAAAGTAACCAGATGGCTCCGACCGCCGAGAAAGGCACCGACAGGAACACAATCAGCGTCTTGGTAACGGAGCGTGTGTTGAAGTAGAGCAGCACGAAGACGATAAAGATGGTGACGGGAACCACGATGCTGAGTCTCTGAATAATGCGCTGCATGTATTCGTATTGGCCGCTCCAGACCAGCGTATAGCCAGGGGGCAGTTGCATCTTCTCGGCAATCGCTTTTTTTGCGCTCTCCACATAGGTGCCGACTGCGATCCCGGGAATGTCCACGTAGACATAGCCGCTCAGGCGGCCATTCTCGTCGCGAATCATTCCTGGGCCCGAAAGCAACTTGATGTCGGCAATCTGTGCGACGGGGATCTCCGCACCGTCCATCGTCGAGATCAAGGTGCGGTTAAGTTTATCGACCGAGCTGCGGTAATCACGCTGGTAGCGCACGTTGACTGGGTAACGCTCGCGACCTTCGATCGTGGTGGTTACATTCTCGCCGCCGATGGCCGACATAACCGCCATATTTGCCTCGTCTACCGAGAGGCCGTAGCGGGCCAGCGCGTCGCGTTTCAGATTGAAATCAAGGAAGTAACCGCCTGCCGTTCGTTCAGCGAAAACACTCTTAGTTCCTGGCACATCTTTGATCACCATTTCGATGTGCTCTCCCAGTTCCTGAATCTTATCGAGGTCCGGACCAAGAATCTTGATGCCGACAGGCGTGCGCACGCCGGTGCTGAGCATGTCTACGCGTGCCTTGATGGGCATCGTCCAGGTATTGATCACACCCGGTATTTGCAGGGCTTCGTTCAGACCGCCCGGACCATAGATCAAATCCTCGGTACTCTTGTGATCGGGCCATCCGCGACGAAGGACAGATTGCAACCAGTCTGGCGCCCAGCTTGAATACCAACGCGGTTCTTTGGGCCAATCTGATTGCGGCTTCAAAATGATTACCGTCTCCATCATTGAAAACGGAGCAGGATCCGTAGCCGTCTCTGCGCGCCCGGCCTTTCCAAAGACCCGCTCTACTTCCGGACGAGAGCGAATTATTTTGTCCTGCACCTGGAGGAGCCTTTGAGCTTCTGTTACCGATATACCCGGCAGCGTAGTCGGCATATAAAGCAAGGCGCCTTCATCAAGAGGCGGCATGAACTCTGAGCCGAGCCGGAAGAAGATAGGGACGGTGAGTGCCATGACCAGTACGGCGGCGATCATAGTGGTCCACTGGTGGCGCAACACGGTTGTGACCCCCGGCCGGTAAAGATTCATGAGCATCCGGCTGACGGGATGGTCCATCTCTTTGTGAATTTTGCCGACGAAGATCGCGTTCGTCAGGCGGCACAACCAACGAGGTCGGAATTCAAGTCTCTTCACTCGGATGAAAAGCATGATTAGAGCTGGCACGAGCGTGATTGAGAGGACGGCAGCCGTGAGCATCGCCAGGTTTTTGGTGAAGGCCAGCGGCTTGAAAAGTCTCCCCTCCTGCGCTTCGAGAGTGAAGATGGGGATAAAAGAGACAGCGATCACGAGCAGCGAAAAGAAACTGGGTCCGCCCACTTCCTTGGCCGCTCCAATGACCACAGCTTTAAAGGGCCCGGGACGGCCGTCCGCTTCCCAACGCTCCAGCTTTTTATGCGTCTGCTCGACGATCACGATGGAAGCATCGACCATGGCGCCGATGGCGATCGCAATTCCCGCGAGAGACATGATGTTCGCGGTGAGGTTCATCCCGTACATTGGGATAAAGGAGATAATCACCGCGATGCCAATCGTAAGAATTGGTACACCGGCACTTGGAAAGTGCCAGAGGAAGAAGAGAACGACGAGGCT
>JAICQI010000950.1 GCA_025937955.1 Pyrinomonadaceae bacterium | reverse complement strand
CGCGGAATCGACCAGGTAGATGATCGGGATGCGGCTGCGCATCGCGATCTCCTGCGCGCGAAGCATCTTCGTGATCGTCTCGGGCCACCACGATCCGGCTTTGACAGTCGCGTCATTAGCAACAACCACGACTTCCCTGCCCTCGACTCGACCAACGACCGTAACGACACCAGCCCCCGGAGCGCCACCCTCGTACTGATCGTACGCGACGAGGAGTCCGATCTCCTGATGGTACGAATCTTTATCAAGCAATAGTGCGATTCGTTCTCGTGCGGTGAGCTTGCCTTGCTGGTGTTGGCGTTCGATCTTGTCTGGTCCGCCGCCGAGACGAAGCCGGTTTTCGAGTTGCTTAAGTTCGTCCGTAAGTTGGCGCAGGCGTTTGGTGGTCTCGACGTTGGCGATCTTCATAATTAGCGAGTTCTTGATTGTGGTTGTTGCCAGATCATTTTAAGCAGCTCGTTGACATTTGTCTTTGCGGGTACGCCTTCGAGAATAACAACTCGCGAACCTCGCAACTCGATAGCGCCGGGACCTGCTGAATCTTTCCACTCATTTCGTCGAACTTCAGCCTTCGACGTGTCCGATTGAACCGCGGAGGGGTCGCCGAGACGCTTTAAGGTGCGTCTGGTGTAAGCGTCAAAGAACTCCTGAGCATCAGCCGCGGTATCCCACACCGTCATCTGCGCCAGAAACACGCCGGACTTTCGTGGGCCTTCGTAAATCACAAAACGATCGCCGCCCCAGCCTGCCGCGGCCTGCTTCGACCACTTAGCGTCCTTCAAGTATTCGTCGAGCACAAGGTAGTAGCCCCACTCGCCGCTGACGTCATTATCGATGCGTTTCCACCTTGGTCCAAGTGCGCGCCTGAAGTTTGGCAACGTTACTTTCACCGGACGCTCATACGCGAAGTACTTTTCGGGGTGCAGGATCTGTTCGGTTGATTGCGGCAGCTTTTTGAAAGCCTTCGACACCATGTCCCAACCACCGCGATCGTGAACCTCCGCCGCCCAGTTCGATCCCTCGGCGTAGGGAAACATCAACGACTCACGCACCGCGCGCGGCGCTTTTTCGAATTGTTCCGATGGGGTGTCCTGCGAACTACGCATGAACGCGAGCGCGACCATCGGGTGTCTGGTTAGATAATGCGTCATCGCCAGCGTGGCATCGCCTTCGATGAGTGCGCGAGCGGCGAGCTCAGCATCGGAATCGCCGTTGGGCCACTTTTCAAAACGCCTGAGATTGAAGTGTTGATCCTGAAGCGCGTGGGTTAACTCATGGGCCATCACCGGTTTCTGCCCATCCAGCTCGATCCAATCGGCAAGGTAAAACTGCCTAGCCTTAGGATCGTAATAGCCGGCGACCTGTTCGCTGAGCAACTTGATGAGAAAAGAGCGGTAGGCGAAATCGGGTGGCGCGAGCCCAAATGCCTTAAGCACAATCTCCGCGGCGTACATCTCGGCCGGGGTGGTATCGGAGTCGAGGTTTTTGATGATCACCTGTTCGATCTCGGATCGAGACTGGGCGCCGCTCTTAACCTCCCGCAGAATCGAGAGTTCTCGCAGCTCGCTGGTTTCTTTAAGGATCGCCTCAGCCGTGGAGAGAATCGCAGCATTTTGGGCCGTCCGGGTCGCACCCGTCTGGCCTGATACGACCGGGAGAAAGCTCCCGCCGAGCAAACAGACCAGCAAGAGCAGGACCAGGGCGCTGCTAAATTTCTTTGACATAATGGCCTTTCACTCTTATAGTCCGCTAAACGTTTACAGTTGAATGGATCGGAGTTTCAGTTCCTTCTTGCCATGGACGGTTCGGAAGGTTTTGCTCAGATGACCAGCCCTGCT
>JAICQI010000185.1 GCA_025937955.1 Pyrinomonadaceae bacterium | reverse complement strand
TCGCCTGTGCGACGAAGCATCACTTGAGCCCCCGCAACCGGTTTATCGCCAGTCGGATTGAGCACGCGTCCCGTGATCACACCAATGTTGGATGAAATCACGATCCGTACGTCTTTGATGTCATCGTTTTCTGCAAGAGTGATCTTGTTACGCAACAGGTCAACTCCATTCGCTTCCATCGACTTCACATAAAATTTACTTTGTGGGTAAGCGATTGCACTGATGTCGATTTCCCCTGTCGGCGCGGCGGGCAACGTAAATTTTCCAGACTCATCAACGGTGACCGATGAAAACGCGTGCGGCTGATAAGAAATGGCGTTAACGCCAATATGCTCCGGCTGGGTGCCGCTGCCCTCGAGCACTACGCTGCCTGAGAGACAAGCACCTTCCGAAACTTCCATCAACAAATCTTCAAGGTCGGTTCCGTTTACTGTTATTTCCTGTTGTATCTGCACAAATTTTGGCGTCGAAGGTTCGCTCTGGCTCGGTTCGACGGAAAGGCGATACGAACCGTCAGGCACGTTGGAGATAGACCAGTGACCGCTTTTATCAGTGGCGCTCGTGTAAGTGGACAACGGATTATCAACGAGCGCAGCGTTTGATGTGTCTGACGCCGGATCGGTGATCTGCCTGACGCTTAAACGGAGCCTGGCATTCACAACAGGACGGTTATCGCCGCGCACTCTTACTGTCCCGGCGAGGTTGCGCAACGCCTTCGCGATCAGCGTAATATCGACGTTGGCGGTGTCGACGTCTGGTACAACGGCCACAGCAGGCGAGTCTTTCAAGAGCAAAGCTGAGGGGAAATACGTCGCTCCGGGTGACCCTTGATAGCCTCTGGGTTTTCCTCCGTCGCCTCCATCTTTCGCAGGTGGACTGGCGCTCAGGATGTATTCACCTTTTTGCAGACCTCTAACTTTATACCGTCCCTGATCGTCAGTGCGCAGGGTCATCCCACTAAAGTCGTCGCCTTTACTCATCACGTGCACCGTCGCTCGCGGCGCGGGCTGGTGCGTGGCATCGAAAACTGTTCCCGAAATCGAACCGAAATGTGGATTCGATACGCGCAGGTTGACCTCCATGTTGCGCTGGCCGTCAACGGTGATTTTGGGGTTGTTCTTTTTGAACTGGTCCAGATTCGCGGCGTCGGCCTCATCGTCACCGGATCGATTTAGCACCGGCTCAAGCTTGCTGCGACGACGCTGATCGATTGGTTCTGAAAAGACGTAATACTCACCAGCGTAAACAGCACGTAAAGTGAACTCGCCACGCTCATCCGTCATTGCCGTAGGAATACGAAGGCCGTTACGAGCATTAAGAAGGGCTGTCGAGAGGATGAGCTGAACACGATGACGCGTCGCCGGATGGCCCGTGTCCTCATAGACCACGCGTCCCGTGACCATAACGGTTTCGGCGGGAGGTGCGACCACTTCCGGTTTTTTCGGCGGCTGATTCTCCTGGGCCAGAGTGCCGGTGATGAGCGTAAGACAGATCAGAAACGGAGAAAGCATGTCGGTTTGATTTTCTCCTTTCGGTGGCGCTCTACTTTATGCGCGTACTATACGGATGACAAGCGAAATCACTCTTGGGTTGGCGGGTATTACAATGTCTTGATTGCTGTTTTAGTTCACTACGTCTGAGGACGATATGCGATTTAAGCGTATGGAGAATAAGTTAATTGAAGAACTGTGGAACGAGCATTGGTTAGCAGCTTTTCCTAAAACCTATCGTGGCAAGGATTTGGATGGCATTGATTTCGTGATGCTCGATGCCGATGTTGCTGGATGCGTTCACAGCTTTCTTAGCCGCGGTAATTTGAACCTGTATCAAACCGCTGTCCTGGGACTTTGCTATCGAAATCTAAGTCACGTAATCCCCTTCCTCAATGAGGAAGGAAAAGCTCACTACCGGCGTCTCGAGCGTCTCGCGGCGTTGGTCCTAAAAGCTGTCGCCGCCCGGAATCACGGGGCGCACGAAAGAAGTGGTTAGTTATGTTCTGCAGCGGGGACATTGCCGCCCATTGGAGTGCACTCTTCACTGATAAACCACCACAATTCCCACAGTGAGAAGCCTTATGGGGGTAAGGTTTTTTCCGTATTGCCTGAATGCAAGACTAGGCGTATAAGCAGCGTGCCGCTCAAGCAACCTCCCAAAAGAAATCAACCGAAGGGTAACTCTTGTCGAAAGGGGTAATACTTATGATTCGACAAACAATACTTTCGATAGTCGCGGGGGTGGCTCTTGGGTTGGCATTAACTCTGGGAGCGAGGTCGACTTCGGCAGATTTCTCGACTCCGCGTTTTGGAACAAACTTGCTGCGGAAGCAGTGAAGACAAAGACTTCCTACTACTTGGTTTGCGCTGACTCGGCAAGACACGAAATTGAAAACTTTATAGATCGCTTTGGCCTTGAGGATCATCCGATTCTCATTGACACAAAAAATGAGCTTCCCTCCATGCTGAAGACCATGTTTGTCCCTCAATATTTGTTGATTGATAATCAAGGACGTGTCGCAGGAAGGTGGTTAGGTCTAAGCCATTCAGATCCTCAGGGAGTTAAAGCGCTAGATGTGAGTGACATCCTCAAACCGACTAAACAGTCGTAGATAGATCAGCTAACTGGAACGAGCGCTTAATGATTAGCCGGCGTACTCAAGCAAACACCGTATTCTTGATGAGTAAAAGGACTATCGGGACATTCATAATTGCAGTTTTTTTGTTCAGTTCTCGCACCGCTGGTTTCGCGCAAACTGAGATCGCGGATTTGCCGAAGCCTAAAAATCCCGGATCAAGCGCTCAAGTTTCGCAGAAAACATTTTCTGCTTCCCAGGCGGCTGCCATTAACCTGCTGGAATCCGTTCTCACTGATTTGCGCAATCGAGGCAACAGTCCGCCGGTTGTCTTACAGCGAGCGCGGGCGGCGGATGCACTCTGGAGAGTCAATGAAGCCAAAGCTCGAGAGACAATAGTTAAGGCGCTCGAGGACTTAGCTACACCTGCGCTGCCAAACCTCTCAAATGTCGATCGAAAACTTCGAGAAGAACAGATCAAGCGTATCCATGAACACGCTATTGCTCTGAGTGAGACTCTTACGATCCTTAATAAATATGACCCAGCGGCTGCTGAAGCTTTTCTCAAAAGGTATGAATCGAAACCATCCGATTCCAACCCCTCAACTATTGCCAATCCGAATGGGGAGTCGGAACTGTTAGCTCAACTCGCCCTGGGTCTCGCACCAACCCAAGCTGACGCTGCATTCCGTTTAGGAATTCTTGCCTTGCGAGGTCATGATGTGCCCGAGGCTACTGGTGCCCTATTGTTTGCATTAAGCCGAAGCAACAAGAGTCTGGGCCATAGTTTCTTTGCTGCCATCATACAAACTTTCCAGAGAAGTGGTTATCAGTATGATCCCATCTTAAATGCTCTTTTTAATTACCTTTTCGTTTCTGACGGCAAACTGTTTTCACTCGATTTCAAGCAGGATGCCGATCTTCTACTAGACCACATTCTACTCGCCATTGAAGCCCACGTTAGGGAGTTGAGGCAGTCACAGTCTGCCGCGAGCAAGCGGATTGTTGAGTCTGCAAACGCATTGTATAGGTTTGTGTTGGCGAGATTTCTTCCCAGCGTGGCACTTAACGTACCAGAACGATTTTCGCAAACGCAGAGTTTGCTGAACGACTTGGAGCGGTTTCTTACTCGACAGCAAAAACAAGAGGCTGCGCCTTTCGCCAACACTAGTCGGCAGCTTGCAGGCAGTGGAAGCATGGTTAACTCGACGATCGATGATGACTTAAAGCGGGCAGAAGCGGAACGTGATCCAGACTTTCGTGATGCCTCCTTGCGCCGGATAGTAATTGCGATGATGCGTGCCGATCCAAATCGGGCTGCTTCAATTGCTTCAACGATCGAGAACGAAGGCATTCGGTTTAAAACGAAAGATGACGTCTCATTGGTGTTGGCGTCGCGTAAACTGAAGGAAGGTAATTTTTTGGCGGCTCGTCAAATTGCGCTGCAAATAAATGACGTTAACCTCAAGGTGCAGGTGCTTGTTGCTGTTGCGGAAGCAATAAGAAGAAAAGACGGCCGGTGCGATTTTGAAGTACTCTCTGACGGCTATTCAATCGCACTGAAAGACGAGAATCGTCCGGAAAAAGTCAATGAATTGCTGATTTTGTCAGAAGCTTTTGCTCAATGTAATACCAACCGGGGTTTCGAAGTTCTGTCAGAAGCTGTCAAGTCAGTAAATCAGTTGAAGGAATCCAATCCGGTGCTCCCTTCAATGGATAACGGGAAGAACCGGATAGTTTCCTACATCGTTGTGGGTGGTAAGGAGTTAAGTACTGACAGTCATATCTCGGCCAACGAGTTGACGTTCGACAACCTGAAACCTCTCATCAAAGCCGATTTCCTCCAAGCTCAATATCTGGGCCAGCAGATACAAAACCCTGCCCTTCGAGCCAGATTCCATATCTCAATTGCGCGAATCGCGTTACAAGAAGCAGATGGCCCCTGAGCGCTTGACCTTAACATAAATAAGCGGCAAGCCTGCTTTTGACGCCTAGTGTTATTAAGAGTGTTGTGATGCACGCCACACCAACAACTTCACGATGTTGATCAAGCGCCCGGCTTGAGGGTTCATTTCGCTGTTCCGTGTATTCCGCACTCCGTTTTGGTTGTGCCACGCCATCGTCCTGCTCTCGGGTGCTCTCCGATCTGAACTATGCTGGTGCATGGTTCACAGCCAATTGAGGCGTAGCCCTGGTCGAGCAAGGGATTGTGCGGGACCTCATTGAGCCTCGCATACTCCCAAACATCTTTCGCCGTCCAACCAACCAGCGGATTGATCTTTATCAATCCGAACTGCCGGTCGTGCTCGACTACTCTTGCATGAGCGCGTGTTGCCGATTGATCGCGCCGGATTCCGGTAATCCACGCACGCAATCCCGAAAGCATTTCCCTCAGTGGCTCAACCTTTCGCAGCCGGCAGCATTCATCCGGCTGTCGCTCCCACAATTTATCTCCATAGAGCGTTGCCTGCTGGTCCAGTGAAAGAACGGTAGAGCGCCGTTCAAAACGCACACCGTAACGTGCCTCGAGTCTGTCTCGCAGTGCGTACGTCTCCGGAAACAAAAGATCAGTGTCCAGGTAGAACAGTCGAATGCCACAACCAGTTTCGGCCAACATGCTGATCAGGACACAACCTTCGATACCGAACCCCGTTGCCATCGCGACATCCGAACCAAACTCGTCGTATGCCCAACGCAGGACATCAGGCGGTCGCGCACCTTCGAGTTCGAGCGCGATATTCTCCACGGCCACCTGCTCAATCTGATCCAGCATGTCGCATGTCATTGATAAACCTCTTTCAAGCACTGCCTATCAGTTCCAGTTCTTCCCACAGCGAACTCTTCACGGCACTTTCAAACCACTGCAGACGTTCGCGTAGCTTCACCACTTCACCGATCACGATCACAGCCGGTGCACGCATTTCCGCTTGCTTTGCAGCGTCAGCGATCGAGTCGATTGTTCCGCAAACTGTTTGCTGTCCTTCATATGAACCCCATCGTATGACTGCTACCGGCGTCTCGCCTGAACGTCCGGCAGCGACGAGGTCTGCAACGATCTCGCGCAGATGTCTTACTCCCATCAGGATGACCAGTGTGTCGGCAGGCGACGACAACAACAGATTCCGCTTGAACTCTCCATCGTTTGCCCGCGCACCCGTTAATACAGTGACTGAAGACGAATGATCCCGATGTGTTAGTGGAATTCCTGCATACGCCGGGACCGCAAGTGCCGAACTGATCCCAGGCACAATCTCAAACGGTATGCCTGCGGCCGCGAGCGCTTCGGCTTCCTCACCACCCCGCCCAAAGAGAAACGGATCGCCGCCCTTCAGTCGCACCACGCGCATTCCCTGTAACGCGTGCCCAACCAACTCGGCATTGATCTGATCCTGCGGAGTCTGTCTGGCGCCACCGACCTTGCCTGCATAAACCCGTTCGACATTGGCATGTGCGTAGTTGAGGATGTCGGGATTGACCAGATAGTCGTAGAGGATCACATCGCACGACGCGATCAGGTCACGCGCCTTGACAGTTAACAAACCAGGATCGCCTGGTCCTGCACCCACCAGGTATACCGTTCCCGGCTTCGCTTGATAACCGGTGAAATCTTTGTCGACCGTCACGCTCGAGATTGATTCCCGGATGCGTTCGATTGATGCTGAAATCACTAGCGGGTGACCCGACAGTGGTTCACTGATGCGATACCTGATTCCCGGATGCTCAGTGGCCGCTGCTTGAACTTCAACTGGTATATCGCCTCGCGTGTGCCTGCCCGGTGATAAGAAGTAGGGATGCACCACTATCTCTTTCGCGCCGCGCGCAACCAGACGTGCGAATCCCTCACTAACGTTGGGATGTTCAATCTCGAGAAACGCGGGCTCAACAAGGGCAAAGCCTCCACATTGGGCTATTGCTTGCGCAGCATCGCGAATGTCGTCGTTCGCTTCGCGGCGACGACTACCGTGACCAACAACCAGTATTCCGGTTACCAGATCACTTCTCATGCGACTGACACTGCCTCCGCAATTAACAGGGGTTCGCAATAATTCAGGAAACTGCGAGCTTGCGAAATCATCTCTTGCGTTGCGCTTGCCCGATCTTCACCTTCGGGCCGGCGAACCATCGCCAATGCTTTTGCCTTAAGCAAATCGAAGTTTGACGAAACGTCTTTCCAGAGCCCTCCCGTTTCACCTGACAACACAAAGAGGTTTTCAAACTCCCAGAGCGCTTCAGCGGAAGTGAATGGGTCCACTAGCCGCCGGTACAACGGAACGCGTGCAACAGCCGCTGCCGCTTCGTATGCCGCAAGCACTGCCTGTTCGTACTCCTTGTGATAGAAGTAAGCGTCAGCCTGCGCCAGCCACTCGCGTGCGATATCTATCGTCGGTACCTTCTCAGCCACAGTTGAACCGGCACACTCACCCTTGACGCCTTTGCGTACAGCGAAACGTTCATGTTCGTGGCCGTAGTCTTCGTAGAACGATGGGTCGTCTTCAAAGCGTGGTACCTCTTGCAGTGGTTTCAGTATCTCCTTCAGTCGATCGACACCTGTGCGCACCACAAAAGCGTTGAAGTCCTCGCCGCGATTCTTCTCGGCTTCGAAGACTCCGAGTAAGCTTTGCGTTACCTTCACACAATTCCTGGCAGGAAACTTGCCCAATAGCGACCCGAACTGCGCTAAGTCTCCTTCTGCCTGGCCGCCAACAGTGACGAAGTGCGCGGGCACAGTTCGATCGTTGTAAGTGAGGGCGGCGGAATAGAAACCAATGTTGGCAATCGAGTGTTGTGCGCAGCCGTTTGGACAACCTGAGATCTTGATCTTGATTGGACCAGCGGCTTCGAGTCGTTTTAACGAGCTCGCGTTGAAAGCCTCATCGAGCGCACTACCAAGACCTTTTGCGGAGGCAATCCCAAGCCGGCAGGTATCAGAACCTGGGCACGTAGTTACATCGGCAATAGTGCCAACGCCTGGTTCAGCCAGTGAGACGTTGCAGAGTGTCGAATACAGATCCACTAAATCTTCTTGATGTACCCATGGCAGGAAGATGTTTTGTTCGACTGAGATTCTTAGTTGAGAAGCTGAGAAGCGAAGGGAAATGTCAGCGAGCTGGCGTGCCCGTTGTGCTGTCAAATCGCCAAGTTTGATACGCACATGGACGCCTCGATAATCGGGATCCTTGTGGTCAATAACTGAATCGTGGGCCCATTCCTTGAAGGCTGGATCGTTGGTTTCCTGCCTGAGTACGTTCAAACTATTGCGCCTGATTTCCGGTTTGTTCTTTGGTTGCCGATCAAATTCATTCAGGTAAGGCTCCAACGGGATTGGGCCAACACGTTGTCGTTCTTCCTCGAGTGCCGCGCGAAAGCTGTCCCAACCGAGAGTCTCAATCAAAAACTTCAAGCGCGCTTTCATGCGCGCCTTGCGTTCGCCGTAGCGATCGAAGAGTCGCAATGTGGCAGCTGCTAAATTCAACAACTCTTCAACTGGTAGAAAGTCAGTGTAGAGAGAAGCGAGATGAGGTGCGGCGCCCAGGCCCCCGCCCAAATAAACCCGGAAGCCGCGTCTCAACATGTCGTTCCGGCTTTGGGTGACGGCCCATAAACCGATGTCGTGAATCCGCAGACGTGAGTGATCTTCAGTGCAGCCTTCAAATGTGATCTTGAATTTTCTGCCGAGATTTTGGTTCCACTTGTTCCGCACTAAAAAACGAAACAGAGCATCAGCATAAGGTGAAACGTCGAATGCCTCGGTGGCTGAGGTACCTGCGCGATAGCACGCCGTTATGTTACGTACGGTGTTTCCACAAGCCTCTCTGGAAGTGATTCCACCGGCTGCGAGAAACCGCAACAGCTCTGGCACCTGGTCGAGTTGAACGTAATAGATCTGTGCATCTTCACGGGTAGTGAAATGCATGAACCCGCTGCCATATCGTTCTGACGCATCGGCTAGTCGAACCAATTGGCCGGCGTTCAGGACACCGCCAGGAATCTTGATGCGTTGCATCTGGACTCCTTCCTGACGCTGTGCATAAGTACCAAAATGCAGACGATATTTCTGCATCCTGGTCTCATCCAGTTCTCCCCGGCGGTACTTGTTAATCTGCTCCTCGTAGTTGGTCAGCTCATCGCCCACCTCGGGAGGCAGCGTGAGTGAATCAGTACTCATGGCGACAGTTCCTCGTTTCAACGGTTTCCCGACGAAAAGCACCGAAAACCGCTAAAACGGTTTTCTGCTGATCCTTCACTTCCAAGGACCGGCCAATCATGGGGTGGCCACGGAGGGCCACCCCTACAAAACGCCTTCTAACTGATCCTCGAGGCTGCGGCTGATCTCGCGCAGTTTTTCCAGGACATCGTCATCAACGTCCCAGTACCCGCGCCCATTCGCCTCCAACAGTCGCTGCACGAGGGAATGCGCTGAGTGTGGATTCAACTCACGCAGCCGCTCCAGCATCGACTCGTCAAACAAAAACGTATTTGCCACTTCCGAGTAGATCCAATCATCGACCGCATCCGCCGTAGCGCTCCAGCCAAACGTGTTCGACACGTGGTTCTCGATCTCCGCTACGCCTCGAAAACCGTGCTTCAACATCCCTTCGTACCACTTCGGATTCAGCGTCTTGGCGCGTGTCTCCAGTCGAACTGTCTCTTCGAGCGTCCGAATCTTCACCTCGCGCGAAAGCGAATCCGACAAATAAATCGCTGGTTTCGCCTTGGCCCGCTTCTCCACCGCTTTCGAAACGCCGCCGAGATACTCGAAATAGTGGTCCACGTCCGTAAGTCCG